>JBFINI010000011.1:0-20699 GCA_041611275.1 Burkholderiaceae bacterium | reverse complement strand
GCTGCAGTGTCAAGCCTGAAAGGTAGGTCGATGAGGCGGAACGAGCGCGCGCCGCCGCTTTCGAGACGGTGATCGGCGACGGTTGGCCAAGCAGCGCTGCCAGTCCGAGGTAAACGAGATAGGCGGCACCGCACCACTTGACGACGAGAAAGAAGGACTCGGAAGCGACCAGCAGCGCGCCGAGGCTGGTGGCCGACAGGGCGAAGTACAAGGCATTGGCCGACAGGATGCCGAGGCCGGCGGCGAGCGAGCGCCGCGCACCCTGGGCGAGACCGTAGGCGATGACCAGCATGACGGCTGGGCCGGGCGACAGGCTCAGCGCCGCCTCGGTCAGCACGTACAGCCAGTACGTGTCCCAGTTGACGCTGTCGAGCCCCACTGCGGGCGTTAAGCGGCGGCGCTCGCGAAGACGCGCTGTGCAAACTCGGCCAGTGCGCGGCGGACCCCGTCCGGGTTCTCGGACATCATCGCGTGCCCGGTGTTCGGCAGCGTCACCACGGTGCGATCGGCGCAGGCCTCGATCAGCGACTTCGCCGCTCGGGGCGGCGTCATCTGATCGCGACCGCCGAGAATCAGCAGCGCCGGACACTGCAACTGGCGCGCCGCGTCGATGGCGGCCTCGTAGGCGTTGCAGGCGGCGAAGTCGGTCGGCAGCACCTGTGGCCCGTTGACCGCGGCAATGTGCTGCATCAGTCGCAGGTTCTGCCAGACGATGTTGAATCCCGGTCCGGGATTGCTCGGCCGGGCGGCAAATGGCGCGATGGCCGGGCTGTGCGACCAGACGTTGATCATCTGCATTGCACCTGCCGGATCGTCGCGGGTGGCGGCGAGCAGCGCCTCGGATACGCGCATCGGTGCTGCGGTGGCAGCGAGTGCGACGCCGGCCACGCGTGCCGACAGTCGACGTGCGACTTCCAGCGCGATCAGCGAGCCCATGCTGTGGCCGGCAAGCAGCAGGCGCGGACTGGCCAGCGGTTCGAGCGCCGCAGCGATGTGCTGCGCGATCGCCTCGACGGATTCGAGCGCCGGTGGATCGCTGCGGCCATGGCCGGGCAGATCGAGGGCAAGCACGGCGCAACCATGATGGGCGAGAAAGCGCGATTGCAGAATCCACACGCTGTGATCGTGTTGCGCGCCATGGATGAAGACCACGCAGGGCAAGGCCGGATCGAATGGCTTGCCGCCGGTATAGGCGCGGATCTGATTGCCTGGCGGACCGATTCGCATTCAGGCCACCTTGGCGGCGATCTTGAGCGCCCGGCCGAGGTCGTCGATGAGGTCGGCGGGATCTTCCAGGCCGATCGACAGCCGGATCGTGCCTTGCGTGATCCCCGCGGCGGCGAGTTCGGCATCCGGCACACGGAAGTGGGTGGTCGAAGCGGGGTGGATTACCAGCGACTTGGCGTCGCCGACGTTGGCCAGATGCGAAAACACCTGCAGCGACTCGACGAACTTGCGCCCAGCGGCCCGCGAGCCCTTGAGGTTGAAGCTGAACACGGCGCCGCAGCCCTTCGGCAGCAGCCGCTTTGCCAAGGCGTGGTCCGGATGCGACGGCAACTCCGGATAGGCGACGGCCTCGATAGGCGGCTGCGCAGCCAGGAATTCGACCACCTTGCGCGCGTTTTCCACATGCCGTGCCATGCGCAGCGGCAGCGTCTCCAGCCCCTGCAGCAACAGGAAGGCGGCGTGCGGGCTCATGCAGGCACCGAAATCGCGCAGCCCTTCGCGGCGCGCGCGCAGCAGGAACGGCGCGACCGTGCTCTCATCGGCGAAGACCATGCCGTGAAATCCCTCGTAGGGACGGGTCAGCAGGTCGAACGTGCCGCTGGCGGCCCAGTCGAAGCCGCCGCCGTCGACCAGCACGCCGCCGATGGCCACGCCATGGCCGCCGATGAACTTGGTGGCCGAGTGATAGACAAGGTCGGCGCCGAGCGCGATCGGCTGCATCAGGTACGGCGTGGTGAAGGTGCTGTCCACGAGCAGCGGTAACCCATGTTCGTGCGCCAGCGCGGCCACGACAGGTACATCGAGGACATCGAGTCCGGGATTGCCGAGGGTCTCGCCGAACAGCAGCCGCGTGTTCGGCTGGATCGCGCGGCGCCAGGCGTCGAGATCGCGCGGATCGACGAAGCTGGTCTCGATGCCGAAGCGCTTCAAGGTGTAGGCGAGCAGGTTGTGTGAACCGCCGTACAGGGCACGGCTGGCGACGATGTGGCTTCCGGCGCCCATCAGCGTGACGATGGCCAGATGCAAGGCTGCCTGGCCGCTGGCGGTGGCGATGGCGCCGACGCCCTGCTCGAGCGCGGCAACGCGCTCCTCGAGCACTGCCACCGTCGGATTCGAGATGCGCGAGTACACGTGCCCGGCGCGTTCCATGTTGAACAGCGAGGCCGCATGCTCGGAGTCGTCGAAGCAGAACGAGGTCGTCGCGTAGATCGGCACCGCGCGCGCGCCCGTATTGGCATCGGGAGCCTGGCCGGCGTGCAGCGCCAGCGTGTCGAATCCGGGGTACTTGCTCATCGGAGACACATCGCCAAAAAGGGGGTGGGCGAGACGGCCGCTATCCGTTCGACCGATGCAGTTGACAACAGGGCCGACGGCATAATGCCACGCATGGATATGCGCGCCGACCTGTACCCGGCCCTCGAGCCTTATGACCAGGGCATGCTGGCGCTCGACGACGTGCATACGATGTACTGGGAAACCTGTGGCAACCCGATGGGTCTGCCCGTGCTGTTCCTGCACGGCGGGCCGGGCGGCGGCTGCTCGGTCGAGCATCGACGCTTTTTCGATCCCGAAGTGTTCCGCATCGTGCTGTTCGATCAGCGCGGCGCCGGCAATTCAACACCTTTGGGCGAGGCGCTCGACAACACCACGCGCCATCTGGTGGGCGATATCGAAATGCTGCGCCAGTATCTTGGCGTGCCCAAGTGGCTCGTCTTCGGCGGCTCCTGGGGCAGCACGCTGGCGCTGGCCTACGGCGAGACACATCCCGAGCGCTGCCTTGGTTTCGTGCTGCGCGGTGTTTTTCTCGGCCGCAAGCCGGAGATACAGTGGTTTCTGCACGGCCTGCGCCAGGTGTTTCCGGAAGCCTGGCGGCGTTTCGCCGGCATGCTGCCGCAGGCCGAGCAGGGTGACCTGTTGCGCGGTTACCTGAAGCGACTGTTCCACCCCGATGCGCGCGTACACGTGCCGTTCGCCCGCGCCTGGAGCGAGTACGAAGCAACTTGCTCGACGCTGCTGCCGAATCCGGAACTGGCGCGGCAATACGCTGAGGAGTCGATCGGTCTGGCGCGGCTCGAGGCGCATTACTTCGCCCATGATTGTTTCCTCACGTCGGGGCAGTTGCTCGGCGACCTGCACCGCGTCAGGCACCTGCCGGCAGCGATCGTGCAGGGCCGCTACGACATGATCTGCCCGACCGCCAGCGCCGACGAACTGGCACGTGCCTGGCCCGGCGCGCGCTACTCGGTGGTGCCCGATGGCGGCCACTCGGTGTGGGAACCGGCGCTGCGCGCTGCCGTGATGCGCGACGTTGAGCACTTCAAGCGCCTGATGACCTAGACGATGCCTCGCTTCGCCGCCAACCTGTCGATGATGTATCCGGAGCATGCGTTGCTCGATCGGATCGGTGCCGCCGCGCGCGATGGCTTTGCTGCCGTCGAGGTGCAGTTGCCGTACGAAGTTCCGGCGGAGGAATTCCGGCGCACGCTGGAGGCGGCGCGCGTGCCGCTGGTGCTGATGAATGCGCCGCGCGGCGACGAGGCGAACGATGAACGCGGGCTGGCCGCGCTGCCGGGGCGGGAGGCGCAGTTCGAGGCGTCGATTGCGCAGGCATTGGACTACGCGCGCACGCTGCGCTGTCCGCGCGTGCACGTTCTGGCTGGACGACCGGAGGCCGATGCCACCAACGATGAATGCCTGCGCACTTATCTGCGCAACATCGCCTACGCCTGCGCGACGCTGCGGCCGCATGGCATCGCGGTCACGATCGAGCCGATCAACACGCGCGATGTGCCGCGCTATTTTCTGCGCACGCAACGGCAGGCGGCCGAAGTGATCGCTGCGCTGCGAGAGGACAATCTCGGCCTGCAGATGGACTTCTATCACCTGCAGATCGCCGAAGGCGATCTGACGCGTAACTTCGAGCAGCACTTTCCCCTGGTGACACATCTGCAGATTGCCGGCGTGCCCGATCGCACCGAGCCGGACGTTGGCGAGGTCAACGTCCGGCACCTATTTGCGCTGATCGACCGGCTCGGCTACGGTGGCTGGGTCGGCTGCGAGTACCGGCCGGCGCGCGGCGCAGTGGCCGGCGGCACGTCGGCCGGTCTAGGCTGGCTGCGTGACGTCTGAACACGGTACGGTGGGCAAGGAACGTTTGCAGGGCCGCGGCGGCGGCGTAGCATTTCGGCGGCGGTCATGATGGGCGCGACGTCCGTGGCCGATCGAGGAGAACCGGCGATGAAAGTAGCGGACATTCTGCGCGTCAAGGGCAACACGCTGTACACGGTCAAGCCGGAGTCGACGCTGTGGTCGGCGGTGCAGACGATGGCCGAGAACGACATTGGCTCGGTGGTCGTGATGAATCGCGGCGAACTCGTTGGCATGCTTACCTTCCGCGAGGTGATCAATACCGTGCATGCCAACGGCGGCTCAGTCGGCGAAAGCGTCGTGCGCGACGTGATGGCGGTGCCACGCCAGGTCGGGCCAGATACCGACGTCATGGAGTTGCGCCGGATGATGCTCGAGGAGCATGCGCGTTATCTGCCGGTGCTCGACGGCAGCACGCTGCTCGGCGTCGTTTCCTTCTACGACGTGGCCAAGGCCGTGCTGGAAGAGCAGAGCTACGAGAACCGGATGCTGAAGGCCTATATCCGCGACTGGCCCGAGCAGGAGTCGGTCGGCAATTGACATCTCAGCCTGCGCGTTACGCGGTCATCGGGGCAGGCATTGCAGGCCTTGCCTGCGCGCGCACGTTGCTTGACGCCGGCGCGACCGTCACCGTTTTCGAGAAAGAGGAGACAGCAGGAGGGCGGGCCGCGACGCTGATCGGTGACACGGGCCCGTTCGACCACGGCGCGCAGTATTTCACCACCGAGCAGGAGCGTTTCACGTCCGTGGCGCGCCGTTGGCAGGCTGACGGCGTCGTCGCGCCCTGGCGTGGCCGGATCATGGCCTACAACAACGGCAAGATCGAAGACAAGTCGAACTCGACCGAGCGGCTTGTGCCGGTGCCCGGGATGCGAAGGTTGGGCATCTACCTGGCGCAGGGGCTCGCGGTTCGCTATTCGACATCGATCGCCCGCCTGCGGCGCGAAGGCGAGAGCTGGTATCTGCATGGCACATCGGCAGACGCTGCGCCGACGGGCCCGTTCGATGCTGTCTGCGTGACGGCGCCGTCGGAGGTTTCGGCTGACCTGCTGCGCGATCACACGCCGATGGTGGACCAGGTCAAAACCGTACATTGGGATCCCTGCTGGTCGGTGGTGATGGCGTTGTCGCAAAAAAGTGGCGCCGAGTTCGACGGTGCCTTCGTCAACGATGACCCGATTCTCGGCTGGGCGGCGCTGGACAGCAGCAAGCCGCGGCGCGGCACCGTCGAAGGCGTGGCCGAGCGCTGGGTGCTGCACGCCAGGCCCGGCTGGTCGCGTCGATACTCCGACATGGAACCGCCCCAGGTGGCGCGCTGGCTGGCGCGGTCGTTCTCCGCGAAGTTGCGGCGCAGCCTCACGCCGCTGCAGTTGCGCGCATTCTTCTGGCCCTTCGCTACGCCGCTGAATCCGCTGCCACAGCTGTTCCTGTGGGACAGGAAGCGCGGCCTGGGCATGGCCGGCGACTGGTGCGGCGGTCCGCGCGTGGAAGGCGCCTATCTCTCAGGACTGGCGCTGGCCGAAGCCGTGCTCGGTTGAACGAGCCGCCACCGAAGGTCGCGTGATCTTCTACCGGCTGTTGCGCCGATGCCGGCGCGAGGCCGGCTCGCCTAGCATGCGGGTCATCTGCTCGATTCACATTGGCCGATGACTCAACCGCAAAGCCAGTTCACGCTGCTCACGCAGCGCCGCTTCGCGCCGTTCTTCGCCGCCCAGTTCCTCGGCGCCGCCAACGACAACATCTTCAAGTACGCCTTCACGCTGCTGGTCACCTACCGCGCCGCCGAGTACTCGTCGCTGCCGCCGGCGCTGGCGGTGAACCTGATCGCCGGCCTGTTCATCGCGCCGTTCCTGCTGTTCTCGGCCACCAGCGGCCAGATCGCCGACAAGTACGACAAGGCGCGGGTGATGCGCGCCGTCAAGCTGCTCGAGGTCGGCATCATGCTGGCCGCCGCCTGGGGCTTCTACGCGGCGAGCTTCACCGTGCTGGCCGCCTGCACTTTCCTGATGGGCCTGCACTCGACGCTGTTCGGTCCCGCCAAGTATGCGTATTTGCCGCAGGTGCTGCGCGGCGACGAGATCGTCGGCGGCAACGGCCTGGTCGAGACCGGCACCTTCGTCGCCATCCTGCTCGGCACGCTCGCTGCCGGCGTGCTGATCGACGCCAGCGCGCACGGTCACCTGTACGCGGCGGCCAGCTGCGTGACGCTGGCGCTGGCCGGTCTGGCGGCCAGCTGGGCGATTCCGCCGGTCAAGCCGGTGGCGCCGAACTTGAAGGTCGACGTCAATCCGTTCACCGTGACCTGGCAGACGGTGCAGGTGGCGCGGCGCGACCGCGCGGTGTTCCTATCGGTGCTTGGCATCTCCTGGCTGTGGTTTTTCGGGGCGGTGTTCCTGACCCAGTTCCCGCAGTTTGCGCAGGCCACGCTCGGTGGCGCGCCGTCGGTGGCTACGCTGCTGCTGGCGGTGTTCTCGGTCGGCATCGGCATCGGCTCGCTCGCCTGCGAGCGATTCTCGCGCCACCAGGTCGAACTCGGCCTGGTACCGTTCGGCTCGATCGGCATGACGCTGTTCACGGTCGATCTGTACTTCGCCACGGCCGGCTTGCCGGTCGCTCAGTTGCAGACGCTGGCGCCGTTCCTCTCAGTGCCGGCGCACTGGCGCGTGCTGATCGACCTTGCGTTGCTGGCGATGTTCTCCGGTTTCTACAGCGTGCCGCTGTACGCGCTGATCCAGACGCGCAGCGAGCCGGCTTTCCGCTCGCGCATCATCGCCGCCAACAATATCCTCAATGCGCTGTTCCTGATTCTTGCCGCCGGGTTCGGGGCGCTGGCGCTCGGCGCCTGGCAATGGAGCATCCCGCAGCTGTTCCTCGCCACGGCGCTGCTCAACGCGCTGGTGGCGGTCTATATCTACACGCTGGTGCCCGAGTTCCTGCTGCGCTTCCTGTCGTGGGTGATGGTCAGCGCCGTCTATCGTGTGCAGCGGCAGGGGGTGGAGCGGATACCCGCCGCAGGCGCGGCGCTGATCGTCGCCAACCATGTCTCGTTCGCCGATGCGCTGGTGCTGATGGCGATGAGCCCGCGGCCGATCCGGTTCGTGATGGACCACCAGATCTTCCGCGTGCCGGTGCTGTCGTGGCTGTTCCGCCAGGTCAAGGCGATCCCGATCGCGCCGGCCAAGGTCGACGCGCAGATGATGGAGCGCGCCTTCGACGAGGTGTCGGCGGCGCTGCGCGACGGGCAACTGGTGTGCATCTTTCCCGAAGGCCGCATCACCGACGATGGCGAACTCAAGCCGTTCCGCCCTGGCATGCAGCACATCCTCGAACGCGATCCGGTGCCGGTGGTGCCGGTGGCGCTGCAGGGGCTGTGGGGCTCGTTCTTCTCGCGCGTGAGCGGCGCGGCGATGAGCAAGCCGTTTCGCCGCGGCCTGTTTTCGCACATCGGCATCAGCGTCGGCCTGCCGGTGGCGCCGCGCGAGGCGCAACCCGAAGCATTGCAGCAGCAAGTCGCGGTGCTGCGTGGAGACTGGCGATGAAGCGGGCGCGCAAGACGGCGACGGCGCGCGCAAGCAGAGCAGAGGCGAAGCGCGGGAGCAAGGCAGCGACCCTGCCGCGCGTCAACCTGGCGCTGCAAGGCGGCGGTTCGCACGGCGCCTTCACCTGGGGCGTGCTCGATGCCTTGCTCGAAGACGGCCGGCTTGCATTCGACGGCATCACCGGAGCGAGTGCCGGCGCGATGAACGCAGTGGTGCTGGCCGACGGCTGGTGCGCCGGGCTTGCCGCAAGGCGCGATCCACGCGAGGAAGCACGCGCGGCGCTGCGCCGCTTCTGGCAGGCGATCGGCGCGCAGCCGTCGGCTTTCGCGCTCGCGCCGCCCTGGCGTGGTGCGAACGAGGGTGCAGCGCTGGCCAATCCGCTGCTGCTGTGGTTCGACCTGCTCTCGCGTTTCCTGTCGCCGTATCAACTGAATCCGCTCGACATCAATCCGCTGCGCGAGGTGCTGGCACGGCACATCGATTTCGAGCGGTTGCGCGCCAAGCCACCGTTCAAACTGTTCGTCTGCGCCACCAACGTGCGCACCGGCCGGCCGCGCATCTTCCGCGAACACGAGATCGCGCTGGCGCCGCTGCTCGCCTCGGCCTGCCTGCCGTATGCCTTCCAGGCCGTCGAGGTCGACGGCGAGCACTACTGGGACGGCGGCTACATGGGTAACCCGGCTCTGTATCCGCTGTTCTACGCGAGCAAGGTCGAGGACCTCGTGCTGGTGCAGATCAATCCGCTGACGCGAGATGCGCTGCCCGATTCGGCAACCGAGATCGTCGAGCGCACGGCCGAGATAAGTTTCAATGCCTCGCTGCTGCACGAAATGCGCGCGATCGAGTTCGTGCAGCGGCTGCTGCGCGAGCGCAAGCTCGATCCGAAGCACTACCGCCGCATCCGCCTGCACATGATCGCCGCGGAGGAGCGCCTGCGCGCCTACGGCGCGGCGAGCAAGGTCAACACATCGGCAGCGTTTCTCGACGAGCTGTTCGTACTCGGCCGCGCCACCGCGCAGGAATGGCTGGAAATGAAGTTCACCTATATCGGTCATGCGCCCACGGTGCGCATTGCCGAACTGTTCATGTAGCGAGTCGCCGATGATCATCTGGGGAGCGATATGGGGTGCTGTCTTCGGGCTGTTCGCCGATGGCGGCTGGTATGGCTTTGGCGTGGTGCCCGGCGCGATTCTCGGTGCGCTGGCCGGGTTGACGCTGCGCAGTGCCGTCGACAGTCGCGTTGCCGCGCAACTGAAACGGGCCGGGACAAGCGCGCCAGCGGCGCGGGTCCTTGCCGAGCCGATCACTGCACCAAGGACGACAGCCGCTGCGGCGGCGGTGCCGGAACCGACGGGTCAGGCTGTCGACATCGATCTGTCGGCACCGTCGGCCAGCGCATCGGCGATGGCTGCGGCTGCGACGGACGTCACGACCGCTCCGCTGCCACAGTCGCGGCCGACCCGCCGTGTGCCTCCGCCGCCGAAGCCGACCTCCGGGCCAGCCGGGCCAAGCGGTCCTTCTGTCGCCGACCAGGCGATCGTGCGCGCCAAAGACTGGCTGTTTGGCGGCAACACGGTGGCGCGGCTCGGTGCGCTGCTGCTGTTCATCGGCCTGGCGTTCCTCGCCCGCTTTGCGGTCGAGCAGGGCCTGGTGCCGCCGCAACTGCGGCTGGCCGGCATTGGTTTGGTGGCGATCGTGCTGTTGGTGATCGGCTTTCGCCTGCGCGAGAAGAAAGCGGGTTACGCGCTGACCTTGCAGGGCGCCGGCGTGGCGATCCTGTACCTGACGCTGTTCGCCGCCTTCCGTCTGTATGGCTTCCTGCCGGCGGCGATGGCGTTCGGTCTGATGGTCGCGGTGTGTGCCGGCTCGGCGCTGCTGGCGGTGCTGCAGGATTCGCGCGCACTGGCGGTGATCGGCGTGGCCGGCGGTTTCCTGGCGCCGATCCTCGCCTCGACCGGGCAGGGTGATCACGTCGCGCTGTTCTCGTACTACACGGTGCTGAATCTCGGCATCCTGGCGGTGGCCTGGCGCAAGGACTGGCGGCTGCTCAATCTGGTCGGCTTTGTTTTCACCTTCGGCATCGCCACGGTCTGGGGCGTGCTGCGCTACCGGCCCGAGCAGTTCGCCAGCACGCAGCCGTTCCTGGCGCTGTTCTTTGTGCTGTATGTGGCGATCGCCGTTCTGTTCGCGCACCGCCGGGCAACTCGTCTGGGCGATCCGGTCGACGCGACGCTGGTCTTCGGCGTGCCGCTGATCGGCTTCGGCCTGCAGGCAGGACTGGTTCGCCACCTCGAATACGGGCTCGCCTTCTCGGCACTCGCGCTGGCGCTTTTTTACCTGCTGCTGGCGGCAGCACTGCTGCAGCGCCGGCGCGACGAGCAGCGACTGCTCAGCGAAAGTTTCATCGCGCTCGGCGTCATCTTCGCCACCGTGGCGGTGCCGCTGGCCCTTGATGCGCGTTGGACCACCGCGGCCTGGGCGCTTGAGGGCGCAGCGATCATCTGGGTCGGCTTGCGCCAGCAGCGGCAGCTGGCGCGCACCTTCGGTCTGCTGCTGCTCGCCGGCGCCGGGCTGGCTTTCGTGCAGCATCTGGCCTATCGGCCGCCGCAAAACTGGCCAGTGGCCAATGCTGATTTCTTCGGCGCGTTGCTGCTCGCGGCCTCGGCGATCTTCGTCAGCCGCCAGTGGTCGGTTCATCACGGCGCGCCGGGCACGGAAAAGCGAACCGGCTTTGCCGCGGTCGAACAATCATTGGCCGCACCGCTCTTCCTCTACGGTTTTGCCTGGTGGCTGGGCGCGCTGTGGCTCGAGCTGACGCGGGTGCAGATGGGCGCTGCCGGTTTCGTGCTGCCCGTGTTCGCGCCGGCCGACCGCCTGCTGCCGTTGATGGCGGGCTTCGCATTGAGCAGCGCCGTTGCCGGCCGCTTCGGCGTGCGCCGCGACTGGCCGGTGGCTACCTGGCCCGCCTACGCGCTGGCGCCGGTGCTGCTGGCCTTCGCCGTCCTCGGCACGCTCGAGTTCCGCCATCTGTTCGAGCACTATGGGTGGATCTGCTGGCCGCTGGCGATCACCATGCACTTGCTCGTGCTGCGCTGGCTCGACGCGCGCGAACCGGCCCGCTGGTTCACTGCCGCGCATGCGCTCGGCGTCATGCTGCTGATCTTCCTTGCCGGCAGCGTGGCGGTCGAGCTGATTGATCGCGCGCGGTTGTGGAACACCAGTTGGGGTCCTGCTGCCGCAGTGACGGGGCTGGCCGTGCTGCTGGTCGGCGTTGGCGCGCTGGCGATTTCGCGGCCGATGCAGGCGCGTTGGCCGATGGATCGCTTCGCGCGCGCCTATGGCTGGTATGGGCTGCTGCCAGTCGCGCTGCTTGTCTTCCTTGGCGCGCTACTAACGAGCCTCAGCCAGCGCGGCGACGCTGCGCCGCTGCCGTACGTACCGCTCGTCAACCCGACCGACCTGTCGGTGCTGCTGGCGGCGGCCACGCTTTGGCAGTGGCGCGAACGACTGCTTGCCTCCGGTTGGCCGCTGCCGTCGCAGCTGCGCGAACGACCAGTCGCACTGGCGACGATCGGCGCGCTGCTGTTCGTCTGGTTGAACACGGTATGGCTGCGCATCGTCCATCACTTCTTCGGCGTGGTCTGGGACGGGCGCCGGCTGTTCGAGTCATTCCTGGTGCAGGCGGGCTATGCACTGCTGTGGACGGCCACCGCGGTGGCGTTGATGGTCTTCGCCTCGCGCCGCGGCGCGCGCGCGCCGTGGCTGGTCGGTGCCGGCCTGCTCGGCCTGACGGTGCTGAAGCTGGCGCTGATCGATCTGTCGAATGCCGGTGGCACCGAGCGCATCGTCGCCTTCATCGGCGTCGGGGCACTGATGCTGATCGTCGGCTATCTGGCGCCGCTGCCGCCGCAGATGAAACCGGCAGCGAGCCAAGCGGAGGTCGCATGAGCGTGTCCAGACTTTGCGGATGCAGGACGTTGGTTGGCTGGGCGGTCGCGCTGGCTGCATTCATGCCGCTGGCGACAAAGGCCGCGGCGGCTGATCCGCGGCCGGAAGCGTTTGCTGCGCGCTTCGAGATCGTGGCAACGACGAGCGGCCCCTATTTCCGCCTGCCGCTGTCGTCCGACGTGGCGCGTTACAGCCGCACGGTGGACCTCGCCGATCTGCGCGTCTACAACGCGGCGGGTGAGCTGCTGCCGTTTGCGCTGCTGATTCCCGGCGCCGAAAAGCCCGCGGAGAGCGCGACCGCACTGCCGGTCTATCCGATCGAGAGCGGAGTGCTGCAAGCGTCGATTGCCGGCAGTCGGCTCGAAATCCGCCAGCGCGGCGGTGCCACGACGGTTGTCATCGAAGGCGACCGCAAGGCCGATCCGGCCGCTGCGCGTGTGGCCGCCTATCTGCTCGACGCGCGCGAGGTCTCGGCGCAGGCGGTAGCGATCGAGCTGGATGCCGAGTTCGACCGCGCCAGGCTGGTGCCGGTCAAGGTCCAGGCGAGCCGAGACCTGAAACACTGGCGCACGCTGGCCAGCGGCGAGCCGGTGTTTCGGTTGGCGCACGGCAGCACGGAAAACGTGCGAACGACGGTGCGCTTCGCGCGCGCGGCGCCGCTCGACGGCGAGTATCTGCGCCTGACCTGGTCGGACGCCACGCGCTTCGATCTGCGCGGCGCGACGTTGAAGACGGTACCGGCTGCGATCCCGCCGCCGCCGCCGCCGTTGCTGATCGACCTCGGTGCGGCCACGCAAAGCAAGGGGCGTGAGGTTGAATGGACACTGGCTACGCCGCTGCGCTTTGCCCAGTTGCAGTTGCGCGCAGCCGAGATGAATACGCTGGCGCCGGTCACCATCATGGGGCAGCCGCGCGCCGGTGAACCATGGCGGGCGATCGGCCGGGGCGTCGCGTACCGCATCGAACGTGACGGTGCCGAACTCGTCAATCCGCCGATCGATGTGGTGGCCGGCAGCTACGTCGGCATTCGCGTCGTGCTCGACGACGCTGCGCCCGCATTCGGTGCGCCGCCCCGGCTTGGGCTGCTACTGCCGCCGCGCGAAGTCGTCTTTCTCGCCCGCGGCGCCGGTCCGTACGCGCTGGCGGTCGGCCAAGCCGACATACCCCGCGCGGCGCTGCCGCTGGCCAGTCTGGTGCCCGATTACCAGCGCGAGGCCGAACGGATGTTTCCACTGGCCACGTTGGGTGTGGCCAGCGTCGACGCAACGCGATTGCCACAGACGCCTTCGCGGGTGTTCGGTTTCGACGGCCGCACGGTGACGCTATGGGCGGTGCTGATCGGCGCCGTTCTGCTACTGTCAGCATTCGCCTTTACCCTGCTGCGCAAGGCTGATCGCGCGCAGGCCAACAAGACTTCGGATCGCAGCTGACACGCCTATGGCCGGCAGCACGTTTGGGCATCTGTTCTGCGTCACCAACTTCGGCGAATCGCACGGGCCGGCGATCGGCTGTGTGATCGATGGCTGTCCGCCGGGGCTGGCACTGGCGGCCGAGGATCTGCAGCCTGATCTCGATCGTCGCCGACCCGGTACATCACGTCATGTCACGCAGCGGCGCGAGTCGGACCAGGTCGAGATCCTGTCCGGCGTTTTTCGTGGCGAGACGACCGGCTCGCCGATTGCGCTGCTGATTCGCAACGAAGATCCTCGATCGAGCGACTATGACGAACTCGTCGACACCTTCCGTCCCGGGCACGCTGACTACACGTACTGGCGAAAGTACGGCCGCCGGGATCCACGTGGTGGCGGCCGCTCGTCGGCGAGATTGACCGCGGCGATGGTCGCCGCCGGCGCCGTGGCCAAGAAATGGCTGCGACTGCAGTACGGCACGCGCATCCGCGGCTGCATGCAGCAACTGGGGCCGATCCCCATCGCCTTCTCCAGCTGGGACGACGTGGAAACCAACGCCTTTTTCGCCCCGAATAACGAAATCGTGCCCAAGCTCGAGGAGCACATGGACGCCTTGCGCAAACGGGGCGATTCCTGCGGCGCGCGTATTCGCGTCAACGCGACGGGCGTTCCGGTGGGTCTCGGCAGTCCGCTGTACGACAAACTCGACGCCGACATCGCCTACGCGATGATGGGCATCAACGCCGTCAAGGGGGTGGAGATCGGCGCCGGCTTCGATTCCATCGAGCAGACCGGCTTCGAACACGGCGACGAGCTGCTGCCCGAAGGCTTCGCGTCGAACCACGCCGGCGGCGTGCTCGGCGGGATTTCCACTGGCCAGGACCTCGATATCTCGATTGCCATCAAGCCGACCTCGAGCATCCGCTTGCCGCGCCGTTCGATCAACGCGCACAACCAGGCAGTCACAGTCGCCACCCAGGGCCGGCACGATCCCTGTGTCGGCATCCGCGCCACGCCGATCGTCGAGGCAATGCTGGCGCTGGTGCTGATCGACCACGCGCTCATCCATCGGGCGCAAAACGGCGATGTTCGCCACGAGGTGCCGCCGATCCCGGCGCGAGCCTGACCGTGACCCCGCCGGCTGCGAACGCCTGGCAGCCCTGGCGCATCGGCCTGTTCTTCGCCGCTTACTTCGCCACGGCCGGCGTCCTGGCGCCGTATTTCCCGCTTTATCTCGAGGACCGCGGCCTCACGGCGGCGCAGATCGGGGTCGTGATGGCGGTGGCGCAGGGCATGCGCATCTTCGGGCCAACCGTCTGGGGCTAGCTCGCCGATCACACGACCCAGCGGGTGCGCATTCTGCGTTTCACATCGATCGCCGCTGCCGTGTGCTTCGTTCCCGTGTTGCTGCCGGGCGGTTTCGGTTTCGTCCTGCTGACGATGTTCGCGGTCCATTTCTTCATGACCGGGCAGATCCCCATCGCCGAGGCGATGACCGCGACCCGCCTGCGCGACGATCCGCACGCGGCTGCGCGTTATGGCCGGCTGCGCGTATGGGGCTCGATCAGCTTCGTCATCACGGTGCTGGCTGTTGGTGTGCTGCTCGACGTTGCCGGCGTCGGCCTGCAACCCTGGCTGGTGCTCGTGCTGATGGCGGCGACCGCGGCCTGCGGACAACTGGTGCGCGATGCGCCGCATGCGCCGCACGACGAGCCGAAAGTGTCGGTACGCGCACTGCTGCGCGAGTTGCGCGTGCGCTGGTTCTTTATCTCGGTGCTGCTGATGATCTTCGCGCACGGCGCGCTGTACACGTATTTCTCGCTGCACCTGGCCGGACTCGGTTACAGCAAGAGCACGATCGGCGTGTTCTGGGTGCTCGGCGTCATCGTCGAGATCGGCTTCTTCTTTGCCCAGGGACGCGTCTTTGCGCGTTTCGATCCTTTCCGGCTGCTGGCGGCGAGCTTCGCGCTGGCCGCGCTGCGCTTCGCGCTGATCGCCGAGTTCGCGCACGTGGCCGCACTGCTGGTGATCGCGCAGATACTGCACGCGGCTACATTCGCCGTACACCACAGTGCCTCGATCCTGACGATCCAGCGCTGGTTCCGCGGGCGCGCGACGGCGCGCGGCCAGGCCTTGTATGTCAGCATCGGCTACGGTTTTGGCGGCACCGCCGGTAGCCTGCTGGCGGCGTGGTTATGGTCAGCGCTGGGGCCGTCGGCGGCGTTCCTGTCGAGCAGTATCGCTGCCTTGCTCGGCTGGCTGGCGGTACGCCGGGCGCGCGAGTTCGACGCCGCCCAGCGCGCGCGTGAGGCGCTGGTATGAATCGACACGGGAGCGAGTAATGGACTTGACGCGAAGAGGATGGCTGGCAGCGCTGGCGCTGTCGGCGATGGTGCTGGCGGCGTGCCAGACCGTGCAGACCACTCGTGGCGGCGAAGTGGGCGTGGATCGGGAGCAGCGGATGCTGGTGCCGGCGGGCCAGGTCGAAGCTGCGGCGCGCGAACAGTACGCAACGGTGCTGAAGAACGCCGCCGAGAAGGGTCGACTGAATCGTGACGCTGCGCAGGCGCAGCGGGTGCGGCGCATCACCCAGCGGCTGATCCCCCACACGGCGGTGTTTCGCGAGGACGCGCTGGGCTGGAAGTGGGAGGTCAACGTGATCGCCGCCGACGAGGTCAACGCCTGGTGCATGCCGGGTGGCAAGATCGCCGTCTATTCGGGACTGATGGACAAATTGCAGCTCACCGACGATGAACTGGCCGCGGTCATCGGGCACGAAATCGCGCACGCGCTGCGTGAGCATGCGCGTGAGCGGATGAGCCGCGCACTGCCGGTGGCCATCGGCGCGCAGGTGGTCGGCGTGATCGTCGGCGAAGGGGTAGCCGATATTGCCGGGACTTTCGGCCAGGCGTTTTTCGTGCTGCCAAACAGCCGCGAGAACGAACAGGAGTCGGATCGCATCGGTGTCGAACTCGCCGCCCGAGCCGGCTTCGATCCGCGCGCTGCCGTCAGCCTGTGGAACAAGATGGCGCGCCAGGGCGGCGGCGCGAAGATCGAGTGGTTGTCAACCCACCCGGCACATGAGACCCGCATCCGCGATCTGCAGGAGTATTCGCAGCGCGTGCTGCCGCTTTACGAACGGGCGCGGTCAGGCTGAGCGTCGATAGCGTTTCAGCCGATGGCCAGCTCGGTCGTTGCGGTCAGCACGGTACCGCGGGCCAACGGGTGAGTTTCGTCGGTGGGGCGTAGCCGCAGCGTGACCCGGGTCTGCTCATCGCGCGATAGCTGGCGAAACAGGAAATCGCGTGCATTGCCGGGTTCGTCAGGCAGATACAACTGGGTGGCAAGGACACGGCCGCCGCGCGGCGCGATGCGCACGTGGATGTGCGGCGTGCGCCCTGGATAGGCCACCGGCTTGATGGTGCGAAAGCGGAAGCCGCCGTCGGCATCGGTCAGCGTACGGCCGTAACCCTGAAAGTTCGGGTCCCGTTCGGTGACTGCGCCACCGGCCGGGTGGTGATAGACGGCATTGGCATCACATTGCCAGATTTCGACCTCGGCGGCGGCGACCGGCGCGCCGCGCAGGTTGCGCACGCGACCTGCCAGAAACAGGGGTATGCCGCGGCTGAGCAACCGGTCACCGTCGAAGGCGAGCAGGTCGGCATCGGTCTGATCGGGGCGTTCGAATTCGTCGCGCGGATAGAAAGGCCCCAGCGACTGGGTGGGCGTGCCCCGGGCTGCCGACTGGCTATGCGCCAGCGGCGCCACGCCAAGGGCGGACAGCGCGAACAGGGCGTGCCGTCGCCGGAGGGTCCGGGAGTTGTTCAGTCGTTGGCTCATCACCCACCTCACACTGTCCACAAAGGGTCTTCGACGTCAGCGGCGGTCGAGGAGTTCCCCCAAGGGAGTTCCCTTAAGGCGCGGCCGACTACCGCGACGCGGCATAATGCGCCACTGGGAAACAGGCGGCCGCAAGAGGCGATGGCGCAGACGCTGTACGACAAGTTGTGGGATGCGCACGTCGTGCATGTCGAGGACGACGGCACGACGGCGCTTTACATCGACCGCCACCTCGTGCATGAAGTGACCAGTCCGCAGGCCTTCGAGGGATTGCGGATTGCCGGCCGCCGGCCGTGGCGGATCAGCTCGGTCGTCGCCACGGCTGATCACAACACGCCGACGACCGGATGGGAGCGCGGCTACGAGGGCATCACCGATCCGGTGTCCAAGGAACAAGTGGTCACCCTCGACACCAACATCCGGCAATTTGGGGCGGCGGCGTATTTCCCTTTCCTCGACAAGCAGCAGGGCATCGTGCACGTGATGGGCCCGGAGCAGGGCGCCACGCTGCCGGGCATGACGGTAGTGTGCGGCGATTCACACACCAGCACGCACGGTGCCTTCGGTGCGCTGGCCTTCGGCATCGGCACCAGCGAGGTCGAGCATGTACTGGCCACGCAGACGCTGCTGATGAAAAAAGCGAAGAACATGTGCATCAGGGTCTCCGGCAAGCTGCCGTTCGGCTGCGCGGCCAAGGACATCGTGCTGGCGGTCATCGGCAGGATCGGTACCGCCGGTGGCACCGGCTACGCGATCGAGTTCGCCGGCAGTGCAATCGGGTCGCTGTCGCTGGAGGGGCGAATGACCGTGTGCAACATGGCGATCGAGGCCGGTGCGCGCGCGGGCATGGTCGCCGTCGACGACAAGACGATCGACTACGTGCGTGGGCGGCCGTTCGCGCCTGCCGGCGCGGTGTGGGATCAGGCGGTTGCCTACTGGCGCACGCTGCGTTCGGATGCCGACGCGCGCTTCGATGCCGTGGTCGAGATCCGCGCCGAAACCTTGAAGCCGCAGGTGACCTGGGGCACGTCGCCGGAAATGGTGGTGACCATCGACGACCGTGTGCCCGACCCGGAAGCCGAGAAGGATCCGGTCAGGCGCGAGGGCTACGAGCGCGCGCTCAGATACATGGGGCTGCAGCCGAATACGCCGATCGCCGAGATCCGCCTCGACAAGGTCTTCATCGGCTCGTGCACCAACTCGCGCATCGAGGATCTGCGCGAGGCGGCGTGGGTCGTCAAGCGGCTCGGCAGGCGCGTGGCGTCGACGGTCAAGCTGGCGATGGTTGTGCCGGGCTCCGGCCTGGTGAAGGCGCAGGCCGAGCGCGAAGGGCTGGACAAGGTCTTCCGCGCTGCCGGCTTCGACTGGCGCGAGCCGGGCTGCTCGATGTGCCTGGCGATGAACGCCGACCGGCTCGAGCCGGGTGAGCGCTGTGCGTCGACGAGCAACCGCAATTTCGAAGGCCGGCAGGGCGCGGGAGGGCGGACGCATCTGGTGTCGCCGGCGATGGCGGCGGCGGCAGCCATTGAAGGCAGGTTTTCCGACGTAAGTCGGCTCGGTCAATGACTTTGAGAAGGAGGCTTTGATGAAGAAGCTCGCGTTGCTGATTATTGCTGCGCTGGCCCTGTCGGCTTGCAACACGATCGCCGGTGCGGGCCAGGACATCCAGAAGGCTGGCGAGACGATCGAGGGTGCGGCGAAGAAGAAGTGATGGACCGTTTCGAAGTCCACAACGGGCTGGTGGCGCCGCTGGATCGCGCCAACGTCGATACCGATGCGATCATCCCGAAGCAGTTCCTGAAGTCGATTCATCGGACCGGCTTCGGCCCGAACCTGTTCGACGCTTGGCGCTATCTGGATCACGGCGAACCGGGCATGGACAACGGCAAGCGGCCGTTGAATCCCGAGTTCGTGCTGAACCAGCCACGCTATCGGGGCGCATCGATCCTGCTGGCGCGCAAGAACTTCGGCTGCGGTTCGTCACGCGAGCATGCGCCGTGGGCGCTGGGGCAGTACGGATTTCGCGCGATCCTCGCCTCGAGTTTTGCCGACATCTTCTATGAGAACAGCCTGAAGAACGGTCTGCTCCCGGTCGTGCTGCCGGAAATGGTGATCGATCGCCTGTTTCACGACGTGGCCGGATGCAGCGGCTACCGGCTGACGGTCGATCTGCATCAGCAGAAAGTGATCGAGCCGGGCGGCGCCGAATCCGACTTCGAGATTGTGCCGTTTCGCAAATACTGCCTGCTGAACGG
The DNA here is from genome assembly GCA_041611275.1 of Burkholderiaceae bacterium. Lineage (GTDB taxonomy): Bacteria > Pseudomonadota > Gammaproteobacteria > Burkholderiales > Burkholderiaceae_F > JADJWR01. Next base: position 1,334 of record JBFINI010000011.1, on the reverse strand, counting down.
CCTCGACGATATCGGGCTGACGCTGCGACATAAGGAAAAGATTCGCGAGTTCGAGGCGCGGCGTCTGGCGCGGTTTCCGTGGCTGGAGAAGACTGCCGGTCGCTAGGCCATGACACTTCGTTCCAGGGGCGGGCGAGGTCGATGAGAGCAGGCCCCGCGGAGTAAGGCGAATGAAGATCGCAGTGCTGCCGGGCGACGGCATCGGGCCAGAAATCGTTACCGAGGCGGTCCGCGTGCTGCGCGCGCTCGACGAGCGGTTTGAACTGGAATTCGCCGATGTCGGCGGCACCGCTTACGACAAGCACGGTCATCCGCTGCCCGAAGCCACCCTGAGTCTGGCACGTGCGGCCGATGCCGTGCTGTTCGGCGCAGTCGGCGACTGGAAGTACGACAAGCTCGAGCGCTCGCTGCGGCCCGAGCAGGCGATCCTCGGCCTGCGCAAGTCGCTGGGGTTGTTTGCCAACCTGCGGCCGGCGATGCTGTATCCGGAACTGGCTGCCGCCTCGACGCTGAAGCCCGAAGTGGTGGCGGGCCTTGACATCCTGATCGTGCGCGAGTTGACGGGTGATATCTACTTCGGCACCCCGCGCGGACGACGCGCAGCCCCCGATGGGGCCTTCGCTGGCAGCCCGGAAGCGTTCGACACCATGCGCTACGCGCGCCCGGAAATCGAAAGAATCGCCCGCGTCGCCTTCGAGGCGGCGCGCAGGCGCAACAGGAAAGTGACGAGCGTCGACAAGGCCAACGTGCTGGAGACGTTCCAGTTCTGGAAGGACGTGGTGACCGAGGTACACAATTCCTACGCCGATGTGGCGCTCGAGCACATGTACGTCGACAATGCGGCCATGCAGCTGGTGCGCGCGCCGCGCAGTTTCGATGTGATCGTCACCGGCAACATGTTCGGCGACATCCTGTCCGACGAGGCGGCGATGCTGACCGGGTCGATCGGCATGCTGCCGTCGGCGTCCCTGAATGAAAAGGGGCAGGGCCTGTATGAGCCAAGCCACGGCAGCGCGCCGGATATTGCCGGCAAAGGCGTGGCCAATCCGCTGGCGACGATCCTGTCGGCAGCGATGATGCTGCGCTATTCGCTCGATCGTGCGGAGCAGGCCGAGCGGATCGAAGCGGCCGTGCGCAAGGCGCTGGCGCAGGGGTTGCGCACCGCCGACATCGCCGAGCGCGGGGTGCGCAGCACCAGCACGCGGGCGATGGGCGACGCGGTGATCGCCGCTCTGTGAACGTTCGGGTGAAGTTGACGGAGGGAGTAGTGCGATGAAAGTGGGATTCGTCGGCTGGCGCGGCATGGTTGGCTCAGTGCTGATGGACCGCATGGC
>JBFINI010000010.1:0-20743 GCA_041611275.1 Burkholderiaceae bacterium | reverse complement strand
TCTACGCCTCGGTGGGCAACGTCGGCGAGTGGAACTCCACGGTGGAGGCCTTCAGCAAGGCCAAGGCCGACCACGGCAGCATCGACGTGCTGGTCAACAACGCGGGCATCACGCGCGACCGCATGTTCCTGAAGATGTCACCGGAAGACTGGCGGGCGGTCATCGACACCAACCTGAACAGCATGTTCAACGTCACCAAGCAGGTGGTTCCGGACATGGTTGAAAAGGGCTGGGGCCGGATCATTCAGATCTCGTCGGTCAACGGGGAAAAGGGCCAGGCCGGACAGACCAACTACTCGGCCGCCAAGGCCGGGATGCACGGCTTCACGATGGCACTGGCGCAGGAAGTGGCCAGCAAAGGCGTCACGGTCAACACGGTCAGCCCCGGCTACATCGGCACCGACATGGTGCGGGCGATCAAGCCAGAGGTTCTGGAGAAGATCGTCAACACCATCCCGGTCAAGCGCCTCGGCACGCCGGAGGAAATCGGGTCGATCGTCGCCTGGCTTGCCGGCGAGGACTCGGGCTTCACCACTGGCGCCGACTTTAGCTGCAACGGCGGCCTGCACATGGGCTGACTTTCCCCGCCGCGGCTGGCCTGCTGGCGCCGGCCGCCGCGGCTTGCCGCCCCCCTTGCTTTGGTGCTGGGCACGGTCGTGGCTTCCGCGCTCTTGGCGCTGCAGCAATCTCCCCTGTATTGGCTACAATCCTCGGTTCGTACGATGTCCTGGAGCCGGGCGCGCCGCGCCGCAACAACCTCGGCCCGAAAGAGATTGGAGACTCGCCAATGCCTGCCCTGCGCCTGATCAAGAAGTACCCGAATCGCCGCCTCTACGACACGCAGACGAGCAGCTACATCACGCTGGCCGACGTCAAGCAGCTGGTCCTCGATCAGGAGGAGTTCAAGGTCGTCGATGCCAAGAGCAGCGAGGACCTGACCCGACAGATCCTGATGCAGATCATCCTTGAGGAGGAGCAGGAGGGACAGCCGATGTTCACGCCACCGGTGCTGTCGCAGATCATCCGCAGCTATGGCAACGCCATGCAGGGGATGATGGGGTCGTATCTGGAAAAGAACGTGCAGGCATTCGTAGACATCCAGAACAAGCTGCAGGAACAGAGCAAGGCGTTTTACGACACCAACAAGGTCGGCCCGGAGATGTGGGCGCAGTTCGTCAACATGCAGGGCCCGATGCTGCAGTCGATGATGTCGAGCTATATCGAGCAGTCCAAGGATCTTTTCATGCAGATGCAGGAGAACATGAGCAAGCAGGCACGCTCGATGTTCACCGGCTTCCAGTTTCCGCAGGACAAGAAGTGACCGGTGGCGGACGCCATCGCTGCTGTCCGACCCTGGCTTGACGCTGGCGGATTTCGACCTCGCCGCGTTGTTCTGAATCAGCCGGTGCCGGCAGCCGCAACTTCACCCGCAACCGCGCACCGCTTGTGCAAAAGAATCGGCTGCCGACCGTAGGGTTCGTATCGCTCGGCTGTCCGAAAGCGCTGGTCGATTCCGAACGCATCATCACCGAACTGCGTGCCGAAGGCTACGCGATGAGCGGTGACTATCGCGGCGCCGACCTCGTCGTCGTCAACACCTGCGGCTTCATCGATACGGCAGTGCAGGAGTCACTGGATGCCATCGGCGAAGCGCTGGCGGAAAACGGACGGGTGATCGTCACCGGTTGCCTGGGGGCGAAAACCGACGGCGGCGAGAACCTCGTCGCCAAGATGCATCCGAAAGTGCTCGCGGTCACCGGACCGCAGGCGACCGACGCGGTTCTCGCCCACGTCCACGCGCAGCTGCCGCGACCGCACGATCCTTACTCCGACCTGGTACCGCCCGCTGGAGTCAAGCTGACGCCTCGGCATTACGCTTATTTGAAGATTGCCGAAGGCTGCAACCATCGTTGCACCTTTTGCATCATTCCGTCGATGCGCGGTGATCTCGTCAGCCGGCCGATCGGCGAGGTGATGCGCGAGGCCGAGGGTTTGGTGAAGCAGGGCGTGCGCGAGATTCTGGTGATCTCGCAGGACACCAGTGCTTACGGCGTCGACCTGAAATACCGGCTCGACTTCGTCGATGGCCGCACGGTCAAGACACGGATGACCGCGCTGGTGCAGGAACTGGCGAAGCTCGGCGTCTGGGTGCGCCTGCATTACGTTTATCCGTACCCGCATGTCGACGAAGTGCTGCCGCTGATGGCCGAAGGCAAGGTTCTGCCGTACCTTGACGTGCCGCTGCAGCACGCCCATCCCGAAGTGCTGCGGCGGATGAGGCGGCCGGCCTCGGGAGAGCGGAACATCGAGCGCATCCGTGCGTGGAGGAAAATCTGCCCCGAGCTGACGATTCGCAGCACCTTCATCGCCGGCTTTCCGGGCGAAACTGAAGACCAGTTCGAGTACTTGCTGGACTTTCTGCGTGAGGCCCAACTCGACCGCGTCGGTTGCTTTGCCTATTCGCCGGTAGATGGCGCTGCCGCCAATGCACTGGAAGGCGCACTGCCGGACGAGGTGCGCGAGACGCGCCGAGCCCGCTTGATGCGGGTGCAGGAGGGTATCTCGCGCGCCCGCTTGGCGCGCAAGATCGGCACCGTGCAGCGGATCCTCATCGACGAGGTACGGTCGACCGTGGCAGTGGGCCGCTCGTCGGCTGATGCGCCGGAGATCGATGGTGTCGTCCGCGTGAAGACGCGGAGACGGCTTGCGCCGGGCGACTTCATCGACGCGCGAATCCATGCCGCGGGCACACACGACCTCGCGGGCGTACCCGCATGAGCTATCGACTTTTCTGGGCGCGCCGTTCGGGTTCGGCCGCGGTCGAATTTCTGCTGACCCAACTTGGCGTCGACTTCGTATTGCGTGACGCCACACCGTGGAGCGATCCGCCGGGACCGGCGCTGGCCGAGCTAAAGCAATGGAACCCCCTCGGGCAGCTGCCGACGCTGATCACGCCTGGCGGCGAAGTCCTTAGCGAGAGCGTGGCGATTATCTGGACGCTGGCTGAGCGGCATCCCAGCCGCTGGCTGCCGCCAACGTCTGACCGCCGTCGCGCTCAGTGTCTGCGCTGGATGTGTTACGCGGCGACAAACATTTACGCGGCGGTGGGCATTGCCGATTATCCGCAGCGCTGGATTGCCGATGCCGCCGCTGCTCAGCTTGAGGCCGGCGCCGTCGCTCGCATGTCGCAGGGCTGGGACCACATTGCCGCCGTCTATCGCGGATCGCCATTCTTTCTTGGCGACGAGCCGTGGATCGTCGATGTATACCTGGCACAGGTGTCGCGTTGGTGGAAGATGCGTGAGTATCTGGCGCAGGCGCAGCCGGAATTTGCCGAACTGATGCGCCGAGTCGACCTGTTGCCCGAGGTCGCGCCGATCTGGGTACGCCACTGGGGCGAATGAAGCCCGAACTGGCTTAATCTTTGAACCTGCGTCAAGCGGCACCCGGTGCCGGTTGACACAATACTTGCCACTCGTGTCAACGTAAGGAGACCGCCATGCGAGAAGTCGTTGTCGTCAGTGCCGTTCGTACCGCCGTCGGAACCTATGGCGGAAGCCTGAAGGATCTGCCGCCGATTCAGCTCGGTGCGATGGTCGTCAAGGAGGCGCTCGCCCGCGCCAAGGTCGAAGGCAGTGAAGTGGGGCACGTCGTGTTCGGCAACGTGATCCACACGGAACCGAGAGACATGTACCTGGCGCGCGTGGCTGCGCTTGACGGCGGGGTCAAGGACCACACGCCGTGCCTGACGTTGAACCGCCTTTGCGGCAGCGGCTTGCAGGCAATTGTTTCGGCCGCGCAGACCATCATGCTGGGCGATGCAGATATTGCGATCGGCGCTGGCGCCGAAAGCATGTCGCGGGCGCCTTATGCGGTTCCGTCGGCACGCTGGGGTCAGCGCATGGGTGACGGCAAGATTCTCGACATGATGGTCGCCGCACTGCATGACCCGTTCCAGAATATCCACATGGGTGTGACCGCGGAAAACGTTGCTGCCAAGTGGGGTATCACCCGCCAGATGCAGGATGAATTGGCCGTCGAGAGCCATCGCCGGGCTGCCGCCGCGACGAAGGCGGGGCACTTCAAGAGCCAGATCTTGCCGGTCACGCTGAAGAGCAAGAAGGGCGACGTGGTGTTCGACCGCGATGAGCATTTCCGCGAAGACGCGTCGGTCGAAGGCATGGCCAAGCTGAAGCCGGTATTCATCAAGGAAAACGGCACGGTGACCGCCGGCAACGCCTCGGGAATCAACGATGGTGCGGCCGCGGTCGTGCTGATGGCGCGCGAAGTGGCGGAGAAGCGCGGCATCAAGCCGCTGGCGCGACTGGTTGCCTATGGCCATGCCGGCGTCGACCCGAAGTACATGGGTATCGGCCCGGTACCGGCGACCAAGAACGCGATGGACAAGGCCGGCCTGAAGGTATCGCAGATGGACGTCATCGAAGCGAACGAGGCATTTGCCGCGCAGGCTTGCGCAGTGATGAAGGACCTTGAGGCGGATCCGAAGAAAGTCAATCCTAACGGCAGCGGCATCTCGCTCGGCCATCCGATCGGTGCCACTGGCGCGATCATCACGACCAAGGCACTGTATGAGCTGCAGCGGACCAACGGCCGCTACGCGCTGGTGACGATGTGCATCGGCGGCGGCCAGGGTATCGCGGCGATCTTCGAGCGCAGCTAGCCTCGGGTGGCGGGGTAGGAAAGTGGGCCGGTGTGTCTGCAGGCACGCCAGCCTTCTTCTTCTATCGGCCCAAGCAGAGCGCATCCCCAACGTCGGCGACCGCCGGCGGTCACCTGCCGGCGCGGTCGGCTCAGCTGTGGTGCCGGCGGCCGCCGGCAAGGTTCTGCGGCTCAGTGCCCGATGCCGGGCACGTTCAGCTTGTTGCCGTTGTTGATCGCCGTGAGCGCCAGCTCGAGATCGCCGTACTCGGGCGCGTCGGGCGGCAGTTCGTTGGCGCGAATGGCCACACCGCACCACTGCATTCGCTTGCGCAGATCCCAGATCTCGCCGCGACTGGTGCGGTAGTAGGGGTGGTGTCCCACCTGGCCTTTCTGTTCCGTCAGCCACTGGCCGCGGATCCACTTGTTGGCGCCGCGGTCGGCCAAGTGGCAGTCGAAACAGGCAAAGTTCAACTGGCCGATCCTGCGCGCCATCAACTGCTTGCCGCGCTCGTTGGCCGCGCGCGCGCCCGCCGAGCTGACGTCGATGTTGATGGGCTGGCCGTTGGCCAGATGCTTCAGGTAAATCGCCATCGCAAAATTCTCGCTGGCCTGCATCGGCCATTCGGCCCCTGTCGTGGCGCGTGTGTGGCGGGTGATGAACTCCTCGATGCCGAGCACCTTGTTTAGTCGCGGTTCCCAGCGCGGCATCGATGCGGCCCAGGCGCGAAACAGCTTGGCCGGTTCGGCGTGACAGGTCGCACAGGAAACCCCTTTCGGACCCGCGCGGGAGAACAGCGCCTCGCCCTTGTCGCGTTCGAACATCGCGGGATTGACGATCGGGTCGAGGTTGTCGCGGGTATCTTCATCCTTCTTGCGCGTGGCTGGGTCTTCATTGGAGTCTTTGAAGCGGTAAGGCGTCTTCAGCGTCTTCAGGAAAGCGACGATGTCGCGTACCTCGTCGGGGTTGTACAACCCGTGTGTGCCCCAGGGCGGCATGAAGGACGCCGGATTAACCGTGCGCGGATCCCAGGCGTAAGCCAGTAACCAGTCGTCGGCACGTTGCGCGCCGATTTCCGACAGGTCTGGCCCGACATTGCCCGGCTGCGACGCCGTACGCGACCCCAGCACATGGCAGGCGACACAGCCTCCGCCACGTCCGCGGTCGAACGCGAGCTTCATGCCGTTTTGCGCGTCGCCCTGTACAGGAAGCGCGATCGCCGGTGGCTTCGACGGGGGCGGCGACGCATCGACTCGCAAGGTATTGAACGCCGTCCAGTCGGTCTTGGGCCAGTCCGCGTATCGCTGCCACGGTCGTGCGGCCGCCGGATTTTGTAGTTCGAGCGGCGCCTGCGTGCGACCGGACTGCTCGGAGGTGGCGCAGGCCGTAATCGTTAATGCCGTTGCCAGGCCAGCGGTCAGTGCAATCGTTGCTACTTGGCTCATTGCAACCTCCCTTACGCGACGTGCGCAATGCGCGGCGCATCGCAACTTCGTGCGCATCTTCGCTGCCATTGCGGGAGCAGTAGGAAGCAGCATGCGCGGCGCCGGAAGAGCAGGCTACTCGCTTGGCTATTGAGATCGGAATCAGCACGAATACTGAGGTGGGGTCAAAACCCTGTGGCGAGGCCATCTTTGGCAACACGCACTCGGCCATTAGTCTGCAGTTTCTCCTTGCTTCGGCGCGCGAGTTCTCATGCAGGCGGCAACTCGCCTCAGTCGATGTCGCTGAACCAAGCCAGAACACCGTTGAGCGGGCTGTGATTCAGTGCTTGCATGGCTTGGTCGCGTACCACCGGCTTGGGCCGGTAAGCGACTGACAGGCCGGCAAGCTTGAACATCTTCAGGTCATTGGCGCCATCGCCGATGGCGATCGTGGCGGCCGTCGCGCAGCCGATCTGCGCGCAGGCTTCGCGCAGCGCCTGCGCCTTGCCCTCGGCGTCGATGATCTCCCCGCGCGCCGGGCCGGTGACTTTGCCGTTGAGTCTGCCGTCGACGATGCCCAGTTCGTTCGCGCGGGTGAAATCCAGCTTAAGGCGCGCCTGCAACTGCTCGGCGAAGAACGTGAAGCCGCCGGTCGCCAGCAGCACTTTCAGGCCCGCACCTTGCGCGGCGTTAATCAAGGCTTCAGCGCCCGGACTTAGTCGCAGCTTCTCGGCGTACACGCGCTGCAGCAGCGTGGCATCGGCACCGGCCAGCATAGCGACTCGTTGACGCAGGCTTTCCTTGTAATCGGTGATCTCGCCGCGCATCGCGGCCTCGGTGATCGAGGCAACTTCGATGCCCTTGCCGGCCAGCGCGGCGACCTCATCGAGGGTTTCGATATTGATGAGCGTCGAGTCCATATCGAGCGCGAGCAGGCGAAAGTCGGCCAGGCGCAACATCGGTGACACGAAACTCGCGTCGCAGCGGAAGTACTCGGCGAGTGCCGCGGCGGCCTTGCGCGTATCGGCACCATCCTGGATGCTGGCGAGCCGCGCACTGGCGATCTTGCGCTGGACTCGGCGGGCTACGCAGGCGACCTTGAAGGCCTCGACTGCTTCGGTCGAGAGATCGGAAGACTGGATAACGAGGTCCATGGCGGTCAGCGAATCAGTTGTGGCTCAAGGCCAGCGCACCCCTGCGCGACGGGCAAGAAAAGTGCATCGGAACATTCAGCCTAGGGGCGGTGCTTCGCCTCGTCGCCTCTTGACTTCAGGTCAGCGCCTTGAACACCGCGCGCAGCACCTGCAGGCGGGTATCAAGGCTTGTTGTCTTGGTCTCGATACGCAGCTTCTCGGGCCCGGCAAGACGCATGTTCTTTTCCCGTTGCAGCAGCGCGATCAGCCGCACCGGTTCGATCGGCGCGTTGGGAATGAAGGCCAGCACGATCAGGTCGTTGGCAGCATCGATCTTCTTGACGCCCAGTTTCTCGGCTGCCAGCCGCAGCCGGTGCGTTTCGATCAGCGCGCGACCGGGCTCTGGCAGCCGCCCGTAGCGATCGATCAGTTCCTCCTGCAGCGCGATCAGATCGTCTTCGCTGTCGCAGCTTGCCAGCCGCTTGTACAGCGACAGCCGCTGGTGCACATCATTCACGTAATCCGGCGGCAGCAGCGCCGGCACGTGCAAGTTGATTTCGGTCACCGCCGACAGCGGCACCAGCAAGTCGGGCTCGCGCCCCGAGCGCAGCGCGCGCACGGCGGCATTGAGCATCTGCGTGTACAGGTCGAAGCCGACCTCCTGCATATTGCCGCTCTGCGATTCGCCGAGCACCTCGCCGGCGCCACGGATCTCCAGGTCGTGCATCGCGAGGTAGAAACCGCTGCCCAGTTCCTCGAGGTTCTGGATCGCCTCCAGCCGCTTTTCGGCGTTCTTGGTCAGCGCCTCCGGGTCGGAAATCATCAGGTAGGCATAGGCCTGGTGGTGCGAGCGGCCGACGCGGCCGCGCAGCTGGTGCAGCTGCGCCAGGCCGAACTTGTCGGCGCGATGGATGATCATCGTGTTGGCGGTCGGCACGTCGATGCCGGTCTCGATGATCGTCGTGCACAGCAGCAGGTTGAAGCGCTGCTGGTAAAAGTCGCGCATCACGCGCTCGAGTTCGCGCTCCGGCATTTGGCCGTGCGCGATCTCGATTCGCGCCTCGGGTACCAGCTCGGCCAGCCGGGCGCGGCGGTTCTCGATTGTCTCGACCTCGTTGTGCAGAAAGTAGATCTGGCCGCCGCGCTTCAGTTCGCGCAAACACGCCTCGCGGATCAGGCTGCCGCTTTCTTGGCGCACGAAGGTCTTGATCGCCAGCCGCCGCTGCGGCGCGGTGGCGATCACCGAGAACTCGCGGATACCTTCAAGCGACAGCGCCATTGTGCGCGGAATCGGCGTGGCGGTCAGTGTCAGCACGTCGACTTCGGCGCGCAGCGCCTTCAGGCGCTCCTTCTGTCGTACGCCGAAGCGGTGTTCCTCGTCGATGATGACCAGCCCCAGCCGATCGAATCGCAGCTCCGGCGTCAGCAGCTTGTGCGTGCCGATGACGATATCGATCGCCCCCGCGTTGATGCCAGCGATCACCGCTGAAACCTCCTTGGCTGAGCGGAAGCGCGACAGCTCCTCGACGCGCACCGGCCATTCGGCGAAGCGGTCACGAAACGTCTGCGTGTGCTGCTCGGCCAGCAGCGTGGTCGGACACAGCACGGCGACCTGCTTGCCGCCCGCCACGGCCATGAACGCCGCGCGCAGCGCCACTTCGGTCTTGCCGAAGCCGACGTCGCCGCAGACCAGGCGGTCCATCGGGAAGCCAGCAGTCATGTCCTGCCTGACGGCCTCGATTGCAGCCTGCTGGTCCGGCGTTTCCTCGAAGCCGAAATCGTCGGCAAAGGCGTCGTAGTCGTGCGCAGTGAACGAGAAGGCGTGGCCCTTGCGCGAGGCGCGGATCGCATAGAGGTTCAGCAGCTCGGCCGCAGTGTCACGCACCTGCTTGGCGGCTCTTTTTTTCGCCTTGTCCCAATCGGCGCCGCCGAGATGATGCAACGGCGCTGCATCCGGATCGGCGCCGCTGAAGCGCGAGATCAGGTGCAGCTGTGCTACCGGCACATAAAGCTTGGCGTCGTTGGCGTATTGCAGGTGCAGGAACTCTGCCGGTCCGTCACCCATGTCCATCGACTCGAGCCCGTGATAACGACCGATGCCATGTTCGAGATGAACGACCGGCTGGCCTTCACGAAGCTCGGCCAGATCGCGGATCATCGCCTCGACGCTCGAGGCACCTTCGCGGCGCCGCGCACGGCTGCGCCACGGACTCGTTTCGTAGAGCTCGGTTTCGGTAATCAGCGCCAGCTTCGCCTGTGGCAGCATGAAACCACCGTGCAGCGGCGCGACGCCCAGCGACAGGGGCGCGTCGCTGGCGAGAAAGCCGGCGAAATCAGCGTTGTCAGCGAACGGGAAGCTGTATTCACGCAGCAGCTGCGCGATCGTCTCGCGTCGACCGGCGGAGTCGGCAAGAATTACGATGCGACCGTCGCCTGACGTGAATTCAGCGGCAAGCGTACGCAGACGCTCGAGCGGATCGGCGGCCTTGCGGTGCACGGCGAGCGGCGGCAGCGGCGCAAATTGCGGCGTCTCGTCTTCGCTCAAGCTCAGACGCGCGAAAGGTTTGGCGGCGGTGAAGAACTCCTCGGGCGTCATGAACAGGTGCGCAGGCGGCAGACACGGCCGCTGCGTGTCGCGCGACAGAAAGCGAAAGCGCTCGGCCGTCTCGGTCCAGAAACGCTGGGCGGCCGCTTCGATCGGCCCGTGCAGCACCAGCATGCTGTCGGCAGGCAGATAGTCGAACAGGATGGCGGTCCGGTCGTGGAACAGCGGCAGGTAGTACTCGATGCCGGCCGGGGCGATGCCGATACCAATGTCTTTGTAGACGCTCGCCCGGCTTGGATCGCCCTCGAAGACCTCGCGCCAGCGGCCACGAAAGGCCATGCGTGCGGCCTCGTCGAGCGGGAACTCGCGGCCCGGCAGCAGCCGAATCTCCGGCACCGGGTAGAGGCTGCGCTGGCTGTCGGCGTCGAAACTGCGGATCGACTCGATGACATCGTCGTTCAGATCGAGCCGGAACGGCAGCACGGCGCCCATCGGAAACAGATCGATCAATCCGCCGCGGACTGAGAATTCGCCGGGCGCGACCACCTGCGACACATGCTGGTAACCGGCCCGCACCAGCCGGGCGCGCAGTGCCTCGGCGCCCAGCCGCTCGCCCTGGCGGAAGAAGAACGTGTGGCCGCCGACATAGCTCGGCGGCGCTAACCGGCCAAGGACGGTTGTTACTGGGGCCACCACCACGTCGAGCGCGCCCGGGGCATCGCGGACCAGCAGTTGATACAACGCGGCTAGCCGCTCACTGACCAGATCCTGGTGCGGCGACAGGATGTCATAGGGCAGCGTTTCCCAATCGGGAAACTGGCGCACCGCCAGTTGCGGTTCGAAGTAGGCGATCTCCTCGGTGAGTCGCTGTGCATCGAGCGCATCGGCGCAGACGACCAGCACGAGCCGCGCGCGGCGCTGCTCGCGTGCAGCCAGCTGGGCTACCAGCAGCGCATCGCCCGAGCCCGGCGGACGCGCAGCCGATAGCTTCGTGCCTGCGGCAACCGCAGGCACGGACAAATTAAGCGATGGCGCAGCGAGCGCTTCCACGTAGTCAAGACCCGCAGTGACGCTGATTTGCGTCAAAAAGTACAACGCGGTGGGCAAGCTTTTCGCTTCCGCCACCGCGCGCTGGCTATTATAGGAAGCCGCTGGACCGATCGCTGTCAGCCTGGATCCGCTCCGGCGACCAATAGAACAATTACACGTGACCAAAGCCCCCAAGTATTTTGGATTGATCCCGGCCGCCGGCGGCGGCACACGTTTCGGAGGAGCGGTTCCCAAGCAGTACCAGCTGCTGGGTGCGCGCACGATGCTCGAGCACGCGGTCGAGGCGATGCTTGGCGATCCGCGCATCGAGCGGGTGCTGGTGGTCGTCGCGCCGAATGACGGCCGCTGGGCTCGCATCGGCTTCGACCGTAGAGTGGCGGTGGCCACGGTCGGTGGCGAGACGCGCGCCGAAAGCGTGCGCAATGGGCTGAAGGCCTTGCCGGGCGCGAACGATAACGACTGGGTGCTGGTGCACGATGCTGCCCGGCCCTGTTTGACCCGGCACGACCTGGTCCGATTGCTCGATCGCGTCGGCACCGATCCGATCGGCGGGCTGCTTGCGCTGCAGGTGACCGACACGGTCAAGCGCGGCGTCGAATTTCGCGTCGAGCAGACTTTGCGCCGCGACGAGACCTGGCTGGCGATGACGCCGCAGATGTTCCGCCTGGGCACGCTGAAACGGGCGCTGGAGGCTCATGCGAAGACGCACGAGGTCACCGACGAGTCGGCGGCGATGGAACGGATGGGACTAAAACCCCTGCTGGTCGCGGCTTCGCCGACCAACATCAAGGTCACGACGCGCGGGGATTTCACCATCGCCGAGGCGATCCTGCGTTCGCAAGGGCGGGTCAAATGATTCGCGTTGGCGTCGGCTACGACGTCCATGCACTGGTGCCGGGGCGGCCACTGAAGATCGGCGGCGTCGAGATCGAGTCGACGCACGGCCTGCTCGGCCATTCCGATGCTGACGTGCTGCTGCATGCAATCACCGATGCGCTGCTTGGCGCTGCCGGCCTCGGTGATATCGGCCAGCTCTTTCCGGATACCGATCCGCAGTACAAGGACGCCAACAGCGTCGAGTTGCTTCGCATGGCGATGGACAAGGTGCGTGCAGCCGGTTGGCGCGTGGGCAACGTCGACGCGGTAGTGATCGCCCAGTATCCAAAGATCGCGCCGCATGTCGCTCGCATGCGCGCACGCATCGCGCCCGTGCTCGGTGTTCGCGAAGTGGCGGTCGGCATCAAGGGCAAGACGACCGAGCATCTTGGCTTCGCCGGTCGCGGCGAAGGCATCGCCGCGCAGGCGGTGGCCTTGCTCGAACGCGACTGAGTTGCGGCCTCAGGCCGCGGACCGGAGTGAGAGCTGCAGCTGGGCACGCAGCCCTGACGGTTGGTTGACCTGCAGCCGCAAAGTGCCACCGTGTCGCCGCGCAATACGGGCGACGATGGCCAGACCGAGTCCGGCGCCGGCGACGCCTGAACGCGCCGCTTCGCCGCGGACGAACGGTCGCAGCAACTGATCAAGCCGATCGGTGGCGATGCCGGGGCCATGGTCGGCGACGCCGATGCTGACCTGCAACGGCGAGCTGCGCAGTTGCACCTGCAGCGCCAGTCGGCCACTTTGCGGATCGCGGCCGTAACGGTCGGCATTGGTCAGCAGATTCGCCAGCGCGCGCGACAAATCGACCGCATGACCTTCGATGCGGACGCCAGGCTCGATCTGCCGCTCGATCACGACGGTCGGGTCACGGTCCAGCCGGCTGGCCTCGAGCGCCTGTTCGACCAAAGCAGACAGGTCGACATCGGTCTTCGGCGTCGTCGGTTCGGTACGTGCGTAATCTAGGAATTGCGCGACGATCTGGTCCATCTGCTCGAGGTCGGCAATCATGTTCGCGCGGACTTCATCGGACAGATTGCTGATCTCCGCTTCGAGGCGCAGCCTCGTCAGCGGCGTGCGCAGGTCGTGCGAGATGCCGGCAAGCAACAGCGCGCGATCTCGTTCGGTTTGCGCCAGATCGCCGACCATGCGGTTGAAGCTTGTGTTCACGGTGGCGATTTCCGCCGGACCATCTTCCGGCAGCGCTTCAGGCACGTGCCCGGCGCCGAGCTGGGAGGCGGCCTGCGACAGCCGCGCCAGCGGCCGATTGACCACGCGCGTGATGGCCACGGCACCCAGCAACGAAGCAATGGCTGCGATCAGCGCCCAGCCAATCCATTGCGTACCAATATCGCGCGCCAGCGGATCGCGCTCGATGTACACCCAGTATTCATCGGTATCGATACTGAAGCTGACCCACAGGCCGATCACGCCGTTGACCTCGGCCGCGATCCGTGTGCCCGGACCGAGTGCCTGCATTACGCGCTCGCGCGCGCGGCGCAGGAACGGCAGGTCAGGAAAGGGCCGTATCTTGTCGGCGGACTCCAAAGGCACGATACGGATGCCCTGATTGTCAGCAAGATCGGCCAGCAGCGTCAGGCGGACGATGGGGTCCGAGTACAGCAGTGCGCTGCGCGTGATTTCGACGATCGAAACGACCTGTTCGGCCAGTTGCTGTGCGCGCGGCTCGCGCTCGAAGACGCGGAAGCTCTGCAGCCAGGCGGCGGAACTTCCCGCCAGCAGCAGCAGGATGAGCAGGAAGTGGCGCCAGAACAAGCCTGGCGCGAAAAGGGACTTCACTCGACCCCTGCGCCACCAGCGTCCCAGCCGGGTGGTGGCGCCAGACGCACAGCGCGGCACGCAAAGGCGCGCGCCGAGGAAGAATGGTTACCGAGACGGCGCCGCCCCAGATCGTCCAGCGCAACGAACCTATTCACCGGAGTTCAAGCCTGGCCGTCCGGGATGAACACATAGCCCAATCCCCAGACGGTCTGGATGTACTTCGGTTTGGCCGGGTCAGGCTCGATCAGCTTGCGTAACCGAGAGATCTGCACGTCGAGGCTGCGGTCGAACGCCTCGTATTCCCGGCCGCGTGCCATTTCCATCAGCTTTTCACGCGACAGTGGCACCCGCGGATGGCGCGCGAACGCCTTCATCACCGCGAATTCGCCGGTGGTGATCGACACTTCTTCGCCATTGCGGGTCAGACGCCGTGTCGACAGATCGAGAACGAATTCGCCGAATTGCACGACCTGCAGTTCGCGCCCCGGCGCCCCAGGCGCCTCGTCGGGACCGCGCCGGCGGGTCACCGCATGGATCCGCGCCAGCAATTCGCGGGGATTGAACGGCTTGGGCAGGTAATCATCGGCGCCCATTTCGAGCCCGACGATGCGATCGACGTCCTCGCCTTTGGCAGTCAGCATGATCACCGGCGTTGGATCGTTGGCACCGCGCAGCCGGCGAAGGATGGCCAGACCGTCTTCGCCCGGCAGCATGAGATCGAGGATCAGCACGTCAAAGCGCTCACGCTGCCAGAGGCGATTCATTGCCGCGCCGCTTTCGGCCGTCGAGACGGTGAATCCGTTCTCGGTCAGGTAGCGGCGAAGCAGCTCGCGAATGCGCGGATCGTCGTCGACCACCATCAGTCTTTGCGGGCCGCTGCGGTTCATCGTTGCCCTTTTTCTCGAAGTTTCGACGTTTCGTGTATCGCGATGCTACGAATTCCAGCGCCGCCGGCTCGCAGCGTTCGCAAACTGTTACAGAATTTACCGCCGACCGGGGTGATGATGTCGATCATGCTGAAATCATCGAAACGCCGCCGATCCGGCGCAGCCTGGAGCCAGTGGAGTTTCTTGCCGCTGCTGCTGGTTCTGGCCTTCGGCGCGTTTGCGCAGGCGCCGCCAAACCAGCCGCCCGCGGATGCGGGGCGTGGCGGTATCTGGCAACACTTGACGCCTGAGCAGCGTGCGCAGCTGTGGCGCTCGCTGACGCCGCAGCAAAAGGCCGACTTCTGGCGTGGTCTGGAACAGAATGATCGGCGGGCGATGAGAGAGCGATCGCCTCCGGGCGACGCCGATGAGTCCGCACGCCGCTGGATGCCGCATCGAGGACCCGACCGTGGCGAAGCGCCCCCGCACATGATGATGATGCCGGAAGACCGCCAGCGGCTGCGCGAACAGATCCGCGAGGCCAATCGACTGCGGCGTGAACGCCTGGAGGCCGAACGCGGCGCAAAGCGGCGCGGACGAGAGTGAGCGCAGGCGCCGACGCGCGCCGAGGCCGGGAAACGGTGTTGGCTAGAATGCCGTGAGTGCATTGCCAGTGCGCTCGCGCGGTTGGCGCGGCGCTGCTTCCGCCGACGTGCCCGCGACCCTACTTGCTGTGGACACCGCGACCGATATCTGCTCGGTGGCGCTGGCCATCGGCGACCGTATCGACGAGCGGATGGAAGCCGTTGGTCACAAGCATTCTGAACGTATCCTGCCGATGGTCGAGGCGCTGTTGCGGGCTAACGGGCTGCGCCTGGCCGATTGCGATGCAATCGCCTTCGGCGCCGGCCCGGGCGCGTTCACCGGTTTGCGCGTCGCCTGCGGAATCGCCCAGGGACTCGCCTTCGGCACTGGCAAACCGGTGGTTGCGATCGGCAATCTTCGGGCCCTGGCTTTCACAGCCGGCGCTGCTCAGCCGCGGGCGCGCCGGATCGTGGCGGCAATCGACGCGCGAATGCAGGAAATCTACTGGGCGGCTTATTCGATCGAAGCTGGCGTGCCGATCGAGATTTCGCCGCCGGCTTTGGCGCGGGCCGACGAGTTGAGCGCACTTTGTCGGCACCAGGCGCCGGATCTGTTGGCCGGCAATGCCGTGCGCGCGTTCCCAATCGCTGCGAGCGGGGCAGGTTGCGCTACGGCGGCCGACGCAACGGCCAGTGCCCGCAGCATCGCCAGTTTGGCGATTGGGGAGTTCGCTGCCGGTCGTGCCGTACCGCCGGCGCAGGCGGCGCCGATTTACGTTCGTGATCGGGTCGCGCTGACCATTGAGGAGCGGCGTGCTGCAACGGCGGTCGCCGGAGTGCGGCGATGAGCCATTTTCGCCTGTCGCAAATGTGCTGCTCGACGTTGCGAGCGGCGCTCGTGCCGGCAGGTGCTCGATCGTCCTCGGGGCGCGGGCATGCTGAACGAGGGGTCTCATCGCTGGCACCGAGCTTCTTGTGGCGCGCGGTGCGCAATGCGCAGGGGAGATCATGAGCGCCGTGCTGCGCGATGTGCCCGAGCAGATCGCGCCGATGCGGCCGGATGACCTGCCAGAAGTTCTGGCCGTCGAGCAAGCGGTCTACGAGTTTCCCTGGACGCATGGCAACTTCATCGATTCGCTGCGTGCGGGACACAGCGCCTGGACCATGCGCGACAGTGGCGGCGGGTTGATCGCCTATGCCGTGCTGATGCCGGCCCTCGACGAGGTGCACTTGCTGAACCTGACCGTTGCGCCAGCCTGCCAGCGTTTTGGCTTCGGTTGGCGCATGCTCGAGGCGATGGCGGAAAACTCACGCGGCTACGGCGCGCGCACGATGCTGTTGGAGGTTCGGCCGAGCAACGACGCCGCGCAGAAGATGTATGCGCGCTACGGTTTCGTGCGCATCGGCATGCGACGCGGCTACTACCCGGCGCGCAACGGCCGAGAGGACGCGATTGTCATGCGAGTGTCGCTTTGAATTCGCGGCCGGAGTCTGGCGGCTGGGTGGTCACCGAATGAGCCTCGATGCACGCCGGGCCCGGTTGTGGCAGGCGATTGGCCTCGGTCCCGAGTGGATCCGTCGCGGGCCATCGGCAGCCTCGGACGGTGCGCCGGATGATCGCCTGGACGCGGGCATCGACGCGGGCGGCAACGCCGCGCTGCTGCCAGGTGCCTTTGACGGGCGGGCTGCGGAAATCGCCGGCATGGACTGGCCACAGCTGCGCAACGCAGTGGCGTCATGCACCGCCTGCACGCTTTGCCAGACGCGCACGCAGACGGTCTTCGGTGTCGGCCACCCTCGCGCATCATGGATGATCATCGGCGAGGCGCCGGGCGCTGAGGAAGACGGGCGCGGCGAGCCGTTTGTCGGTCAGGCCGGGCGGCTGCTCGACAACATGCTGGCGGCGATCGGCCGTTCCCGCGGTCCCGAGGCTGCGCAGCCGGTGTTCATCGCCAACGTGCTGAAATGCCGGCCCCCCGGCAATCGCAATCCGCTGCCCGAAGAAGTGGCCGCCTGCGAACCTTTTCTGCTGCGGCAGATTGAACTGGTGGCGCCGGACCTGGTCCTGGTGATGGGGCGTTTTGCAGCGCAGACCGTCCTGCACACCGATGCGTCGATCTCGGCGTTGCGCGGCCGTGTGCACCGGCTGCCTATGACGGGCCGAGAGGTGCCGGCGATCGTCACCTATCACCCGGCCTATCTGCTGCGCAACCTCGCCGACAAGGCCAAGGCCTGGGCTGACCTTTGCCTGGCGCTCGAGGTCCCGCCACCGTCGGCGGCACGCCGCTGAGCAAGCCGGCGGTCAATGCTTGGCTTGACCGATCAGCGACACCGAATCGAACTGGCGCTGATTGTGCCGGTGTCGCAGCATCACTAACGCCATTGTCGCGGCGACGAAAAGGCCGAAGATGATGATGATCGTGTTGATATGCAGATCGGCGGCGATCAACGCCGCGTAAAGGCCAAGCATGACCAAGATGTTCAGGTTTTCGTTGAAGTTCTGCACCGCGATCGAGTGGCCGGCCGACAGCAGTACATGGCCGCGGTGCTGCAGCAGCGCATTCATCGGCACCACGAAGTAGCCGGCCAGCGCGCCGACGACGATCATCAGCAGCGACGCCACGACGATGGCCCAGTTGATCGTCATGCCGCCCGCGCCTACTTCGCCGGCCGGCAACGCCGAAAAATCAATCAACGCCATCGCGCACACCAGCAGTCCCATGGCCACGCCGACCGGCAGCACGGACAGCGAGCGCTTCAGCGACACTCGCGCAGCGGCGGCCACCGAGCCGATCGCGATGCCAACAGCCACCACCGCCTGCATGATTGCGCCCTGAGACAGGCTCATGCCGAGCACCGTCTCGCACCACTTCAGGATGATGAACTGCAGCGTCGCCCCGGCACCCCAGAACAGCGTGGTCACCGCCAGCGAAATCTGGCCCAGCTTGTCGCGCCACAGCGTGCCGACACAACGGCCGAAGCTTTGCACGAGCGCCAACGCATTGCGCGCGTGCCTTGCATAGCGCGCGCCGGTATCGGGAATGCGCAGATTCACGGCCGCCGCCGCGATATAGACAAAAGCGATGACCGCTACGGCCGCCTCGCCCGGCCGGGTGACATGCGTGTCGATCAGCGGGAAGTCAAAGTCGAGAAGTATCCCGGCCACCGTCGGCGACACCAGCACGCCGCCGACGACAAAGCCGAGGATGATCGAGCCCACCGTCAGTCCTTCGATCCAGCCGTTGGCGATCACCAGTTTTTCCGCCGGCAGAAGCTCGGTCAGGATGCCGTATTTGGCCGGCGAATAAGCCGCTGCGCCGAGGCCGACTACGGCGTAGGCGGCCAGCGGATGCACTCCGAACAGCATCAGCAGGCAACCGCCGACCTTGATCATGTTGGTGATCATCATCACGCGGCCCTTCGGCATCGAATCGGCGAAGGCGGCGACGAAGGCGGCCAGCACGACGTAGGAGATGAAGAAGAACAGCTTGAGCATCGGCGTCATCCACTCGGGAGCGTCGATGTCGCGGAGCAGGGCGATGGCGGCGATCAGCAGTGCGTTGTCGGCCAGCGACGACAGGAACTGCGCAGCCATGATCGTGAAGAAGCCGCGCTTCATCGCCGGGGCATGCAGGACATGGAAAAGTAGACGGTGGCGGCGCTGATCGAAGGCGCGGGCGTTATATCACGCGACTCGCCACGCAACTCTGACCGGCCTCGCTATGCTGCACGCTTTGGCTGCTGCTGTCCTGATGCCGCGTCCGATTTCCGCCACCATTGACCTTGCCGCGATGCGGCACAACGTCGAGCTCGCTCGCCGACAGGCCGGAGGGCGCGGGCTGTGGGCGGTGGTGAAGGCCAACGGCTATGGCCACGGCCTGGAGCGCGCGCTGCGCGGCTTGGCCGCGGCTGATGGCATGGCGCTGCTCGATCTCGAAGAAGCCCAGCGTGCCCGATCGGCTGGCTGGAGCAAGCCGGTACTTCTGCTCGAAGGCTTCTTCTCATTTGGCGATCTGCCGATGGTCGACGAGCTGCGTTTGACCGCTGTTCTCCATCATCCAGCGCAGATCGAGATGCTGAGCGCGTTCCGGCCGCAGGCGCCGATTGACGTTTACGTCAAGGTGAACACCGGCATGAATCGGCTCGGGTTCGTGCCCGCCGAACTCGGCCGCATCATCGAAACGCTGCGCGCTTTGCCTGGGCTACGCGTCGCCTCAGTGATGACCCATTTTGCCAATGCCGATCGCGATGATGCCGATGACGGCCCGACCTCCATCAACGAGCAGTTGCGGATCTTTGAGCAGGCTTGCCGCGGCTGGCGCGGTGCGCGCAGTGTTGCCAATTCGGCAGCGTTGTTTCTGCACCCCCAGGTTGGCGGCGACTCGGTGCGGCCGGGCATCGCGCTTTACGGCGCCACGCCGATGGCCGGCCGGCCGGCGTCGTCCTTCGGCCTGCAACCGGCGATGGCGCTGCGGGCGCAGGTACTGGCGGTTCAGCAGGTTGCCGCCGGGGAATGCTGCGGCTACGGCAGCCGCTGGCGCGCGCAACGTGCGAGCCGAATCGGCGTGCTCGCCTGTGGTTATGCCGACGGCTATCCGCGCGCGGCGCCCGACGGCTCGCCGGTGTGGATCGAAGGCAGGCGCGTACCACTGGCCGGCCGTGTGTCGATGGACATGATGACGGTGGACCTCACTGATGCGCCGCAGGTCGACGTTGGCGCCACAGCCGAGCTGTGGGGGCCGCATGTGGCTGTCGACGAGGTTGCCGAAGGCTGCGGGACCATCGGTTACGAACTGCTGTGTGCACTGGCGCGGCGCGTGCCGGTGGTCGAGGCAGGCTAGCGTGCCGAGCGAGCCGCGGTTCGTTGTGCACGTTCGCTTTGCCGCGGACGTGGCATCACGTCAATGCTCGCTGACGCGCTGACATGGCGAAAGCGAAAACTCAGTACGTTTGCAGCGAGTGCGGCGGCACCAGCCTGAAGTGGCAGGGCCAGTGCCCGCACTGCAGCGCCTGGAACACGCTGACCGAGGCGGCGGTGGAAAGCGCCGTACCGCACCGGTTCGCGCCAATCGCGCCGAGTGCCGAAGTGCACACGCTCGGCGATATCGCGGCCACCGAGCTGCCGCGAGAATCGACCGGACTGAGCGAGTTCGACCGCGTGCTCGGCGGCGGCGTGGTGCCCGGCGGGGTCGTGCTGATCGGCGGCGACCCGGGCATCGGCAAATCGACACTGCTGCTGCAGGCACTCGCCGCCATGGCACAGCGGATGGCGGTGCTGTACGTCAGCGGCGAAGAATCGGCGGCGCAAGTGGCGCTGCGCTCGCGCCGACTCGGCGTGGACGGCAAACGAGTTCGGCTGATGGCCGAGATCGCGCTCGAGCGCGTCCTCGCCGCGCTCGAGTCTGAGCAGCCGCGGGTCGCGGTGATCGATTCGATCCAGACTCTGTATACGGCCGATCTGCAATCGGCGCCGGGTTCCGTGGCGCAGGTACGCGAATGTGCGGCGCAGCTCACACGTGCGGCCAAGCGCTCCGGCGTCGGCCTGGTGCTGGTTGGCCATGTGACCAAGGAGGGCGCGCTGGCCGGGCCACGCGTACTCGAACACATGGTCGACACGGTGCTGTACTTCGAGGGCGACCCGCACTCGTCGTTCCGTCTGGTGCGCGCGGCCAAGAATCGCTACGGCGCGGTCAATGAACTCGGTGTGTTTGCAATGACCGATCGCGGCCTGCGCGGCGTGGTCAACCCGTCGGCGCTTTTTCTCTCGCAGCACGGCGCTGACGGCAAGGGCGGTACGGTACCCGGCGCCTGCGTGCTGGTCAC
>JBFINI010000009.1:0-22039 GCA_041611275.1 Burkholderiaceae bacterium | reverse complement strand
GGTGAGCCGCGTGCGGTAGTTGTCGCCCTCGTGATTGACGAAGACCTGGGTCTTGTACTCGAGCCGGCGAAACGCGGTGCTGTGCACGATGCGGTCGCGATCGCGCTGAAAATGGCTGCGCGTGGTGGCGGCGGGCTCGGCGTGCTTTCGGCCCCGCGACGCTGCTGCTCTTGCCGCGAAAGGGGCCAGTCCCGATTCGTTCGTGCTCACCGGTAGCCGCCGGCGATCAGCGTCGCCTCCAGCGCCTCGGCCGGCACGGTGCGCTGAATCGCCCGGCCGATCCGCTCGAGAACGATGAAACGGATCGCACCCGCCTCAGATTTCTTGTCGCCGCGCATCGAATCAACGGCCGCGGCGCACGCCAGTCCTTCGATTCGCGTCGGCAGACCGGCGGCAGCGACTGCGAGCTCGATCGTGTCGACGTCGATGCGGCTGATCAGGCCGAGGCGTTGCGACAAATCGGCCGCCAGGCACATTCCGCATCCAACTGCCTCGCCGTGCAGCCAGCGCTCGTAGCCGGTCAGCGCCTCGATCGCATGACCGAAGGTATGGCCGAGATTCAGGAGGGCCCGTTCACCCGTCTCCTTTTCGTCACGCGCGACGATCGCCGCCTTGATCTCGCACGAACGGGCAATCGCCTCGGCCAGTGCCGCCTCATCGCAGGCGAGCAGTTGTGGCAAATCGCGCGTGACCTGCGCGAAATACGCGGCGTCGGCCAGCAGGCCATGCTTGAGGACCTCGGCGAGTCCTGCGCAGAGCTCGCGCTCGGGAAGCGTTCGCAGCGTATCGGTGTCGGCGACGACGACCTCGGGCTGGTGGAAGGCGCCGATCAGATTCTTGCCGCGCGGATGATTGACGCCCGTCTTGCCGCCGACCGACGAATCGACCTGCGCCAGCAGTGTGGTTGGCGCCTGGACAAAGCGGATGCCGCGCATGTAGATGGCGGCGGCAAACCCGGCAATGTCGCCGACGACCCCTCCGCCCAGGGCGATGACCAGACTCTTGCGATCAGCGCCGAAAGCGAGCAGCGCATCGATCACGGCCTCGACCGCGCCGAGGTCCTTGCCGGCCTCGCCGCCCGCAAGCTCAAACACTCGGGCAGGCACCCACATCTGCAGCGGTTGCAGCACCCGTTCGGCATACAGCGGTCCGACACGGCTATCGGTCACGATCAGGACCCGCGAGGGCCGATGCGGACGGACGAGCTCATCGATCCGCCCGAGCAGGCCGGAACCGATGTGGATATCGTAGGGTCGTTGCGCGAGATCGACCGTAAGGCGCTGCATGACCCGATTCTAAGCAACGGCGTGCAACCGGTCGGACTTTCAGACGTCGCGCAGCGCCGCCACGACCTGCGGATCTTCCATCAACTTGGCAACCAGCCGGTTGGGATTGCCAGCATTCGACTGCACGATTACGTGCGCGGTCTGTTCGTACAGCGGCTCACGTTCGGCGAGCAATTGTGCGATGCGCCCACGCCGGTCGGACGTCTGCAGCAGCGGCCGGGCGCGATCCTTCTGGGTGCGGCGCGCGATCTCGTCGGTCGTTGCGCGCAGGTAGATGACCAGGCCGCGCTCGCGCAGGTGGCGGCGATTTTCCTCGCCCAGAACAGCGCCGCCGCCAGTGGCCAGCACCGTGCGCGCGTGCTGCGTCAGCTGGTCGATCAGTGTCGCTTCGCGGCGGCGAAAACCCGCTTCGCCCTCGAGCTCGAAAATGGTGGCAATGGTTACACCGCTGCGCGCCTCGAGTTCACGATCGCAATCGATGAACTCGAAACCGCAGCGCCGGGCCAGCAGCCGACCGACGGTCGATTTGCCGGCGCCCATCATGCCGATCAGGAAAATCGCGGGCCGCACGAGACTGCGTTCGGCGGCTCGCGCAATAGCGGTCGCCCGGTCGGTACAAGCCCGCTGCTAGTTCGGATCCGAGCAGCTCGCAGCCACGCCGTAGGGGCTAGTCTGGAAACCGGGACTTGCTTCTTTGTTCTTGACGTCCGCCGTCGCCACATCAAGGCCGTAGTTGAATTGCGCGACCCCTTCGGTGCCGCCCACCGACGCCCGCGCCTCGATCTGGTAGGAGGCCCAGGTGCCGAAGCGCTGACCGTACTTGAGGCTCAGGATGACGAAGCCGGTGCCGTCGGTGACGCCGTTGTTGGCAACCGACAACGCTGCCGCCTGGCCCGGCCAGACGAAAGCGTCGCCGTTTTCGTTGTTGTCCTGCGCGTCGAGGATACCGTTGAAGTTCGTGTCCTCGTTGGCGCAGAACTGGTTGGCCGCCTTGACCCACTGCTCCTCACCAAGGACATAGAAGCCCTTGTTGTAGCCGAGCGGCAGCAGTCGCGGCGTAATCGCGACTCCTGGAACGCCACGACCAGCGGCATCCGTCACATTGACGGTGAACTTCTTCGTGTAAGTGAGCCCGCTGTCAGTCTTCTCGATCTGGTTATCGGTCGAGATCTTCACGAACAGCGGCTGCTGGGCGATCGTCAGCCGGACCGGCTTTTCATTGGTGGCACAGGGGTTGCCGGGGAAGCTCAAGCCCGGTGTGGCCGGCGTCGCAAGTCCAACCACGGAAGCACAGATGACGATGGCATCAGTACCCGAGGTTGCGGCGAACGGGATAAAGCGGTTGGTGGCCAAGCCAATCGTGTTGCTGAGCACCGGATTGGTGTCCGTATCGATTTCCAGTTGTCCGAACAGCGGGCTGGCCGGATTGGGTGCGATGCGGAACTTAACCGGCGCGTTCATCACCAGCACGTTATTGGTGTTGTTGATCAGGCCCGTCACGCGCACTTCGATCGTCGAGAAATTGCCCGATGCACCCGGCGAGTTCGGCCCGGTGACCGACGGATTGGCCTGGACAGTGAAGTCCTGCAGCACGATGCCATCAGGCAGCAGCGTGACCACGCTGGAGCCGGAACTGCGCACGGTCACGATGCCGGCCGTATCGCCCGACCGCGCGGTGATGTTCGCCGTCGCTGTGATACCGGAAATATCGACGCCGGCAATGCCCGAAGCGTCGGTGATCGCGGTCGCCGCGCTCAGCGTGCCGTGATCGGTGCTGAACTGAATCACGGCGCCGGCGATCGGTGCGCTGCCGGCGTCCTTGAGTTCGGCCGTCAGCCGTGCGGTCGCTGACGGCCCGCTCACCACGCTGGCGTTCGTATTCATCGTCAGGGTCGTGCCAGTCACCTGAACCAGTGTCTGCGCCTGCGCGCCGCCGGCGGTTGCAGCTATCGTCACGGTCCGGTTCGAGCGATCTTGTCCCAGCTCGAACTTGGCCACCAGCTTGCCGCTGGAATCGGTGGCCCCAGACGCCCCCGACAGAACGCCTGAATTGGCCGCCATCACCACGGTAACGCCCGGCACCGCCCGTCGCGCGCTGTCCAGCGCCGTGACGGTAATATCGACCGACTCGCCGGCGCGTGCAGGAATCGAGGCGCGCGAAGCGGTTACTTCGATGCTGGCCACGCCGCTGGATCCCGAGGTTCCCCCATCGCCGCCACCCGGCGCATCGCCGCCGCAGGCAGAGATGATCGCCATCGCCGTGAATACGGCGGCGAACCGAATCCACTGGCCAAAGCCGAGAAGGTTTGCTCGTGCGGACACACCCGTTTTCATATTGATTCCCGATCGCATGCGTTGTCTGGGATTGCGGCCAATATCAACGCCCGGAAAGCTGGCTGGTCACCACGCGCGGCGTGATGAAGATCAGCAGTTCGCTGCGGTCGTTGACGTTGACACGGTTCTTGAACAGGTGGCCGACGACAGGGATATCGCCGAGTAACGGCACCTTGGTCACCGTGCTGCGCTCGATCTGCTCGAAAATGCCACCGAGCACGACCGTGCCGCCGTTGTCGACCAGCACCTGCGTCTGCACATTCTTGGTGTCGATAGCTGGACCTGACTGCGTATCCTGCCCGCGGCTGTCCTTGTTGACCTTCACGTCAAGGAAGATGGCGCCTTCCGGCGTGATCTGCGGCGTGACCTCGAGCTTCAGCGTCGCCTTGCGGAACTGCACGCTGGTTGCGCCACTGGACGTCGCCTGCTGGTACGGGATCTCGGTGCCCTGCTCGATCGTTGCCTTGACCTTGTCAGCAGTGATTACCCGCGGGCTGGAGACGATCTTGCCGCGACCGTCGGCCTCGAGCGCCGAGACTTCAAGCGTTAGAAAGCGCGACAAGGCAGCGTTGAACAGGGTCAGCGACGCACCGGCGGCGCCAAAACCGCTGAGACCCGCGGCCGGCAGATTGACGAAATTGGCGTTGCTGCTGAGGCCGCCGGCGCTCACGCTGCCCAGACCGCCCGCAGCGCTGGTGTCGGTGTTGACCGAGCCTCCCGGTCCGCTCGACGTGGTCGAACCGAGACCACCGCCGGTGGCGAAGACGCTGGTGCCGCTGATCTCGCGCGGATACCCGGTACTGCCACCAAGCCGCACGCCCAGATTGCGGCTGAATCGATCGTCGGCCTCGACGATGCGCGCCTCGATTAGTACCTGCGGCACCTGCACGTCGATTCGCTGCAGCAGTCTGCGCACTTCCTCCAGTCGCGACACCGTATCCTGCACGAACAGCTGGTTCGTCCGCGGATCGACGGCCACGCTGCCGCGCTTCGACAGCAGGCGCTGTTGCCCGTCGACGAGCAACTTGCGCACGTCTTCGGCTTTCTGATAGTTGACGACGAAGTTCTCGGTGCGCAGCGGCTCCAGATCCGCGATCTGGCTGCGCGCCTCGAGCTCGAGCTTTTCTTTCGCCGCCAGTTCATCGCGCGGGGCAACGACGATCACGTTGCCGTTCTTGCGCATGTCCAGACCTTTGCTCTGCAGGATGATGTCCAGCGCCTGATCCCAAGGCACGTCCTTCAGACGCAGCGTGATCGACCCGGCGACCGAGTCGCTGGTGATGATGTTCAGGTCGGTGAAGTCGGCGATGACCTGCAGCAGCGCGCGAACGTCGACGTTCTGGAAGTTCAGCGACAGCCGCTCACCCTGATAGCCGGGGCGGGTGCTCTGGAACAGGCGCGTCGGATCTTCCTTGACCGGCTTGACCTCGACGACGAAGCGGGTGTCGCTCTGATAGGCGTTGTGTTCCCACAAGCCACGCGGCTCGATCACCATCCGCACATTGCCGCCCTGCTGCGTCGTATTGACCAGCGCGATCGGCGTGCCGAAATCGGTCACGTCGAGCCGACGCCGCAGCGACTCAGGCACCGAGGTACTGAGAAAATCGACGATCACCTGGTTGCCCTGCTGGCGAATGTCGACGTTGGTATTCGGATCGGAAAGATCGACCACCACGCGGCCCTCGCCCTCGGCGCCACGGCGGAAGTCGATCGTACGCAACGTCCGCGGTCCGCTGGCGACAGCCGTCGTCGTTGCGGCCGGCGCCGAGCCAGGCGCTTCGGCTGCGCGGAACGTGCTGGTGTCGGCCAGTGCGCCGAGCGCAACCTGCAGGGTATTTCCGCTGATCGTGATCGCATGATTCAGAGAACGGCGCAGATTGAGCACCAGCCGCGTCCGTTCCTGCGCCTGCACGATGTTGACCGACCGCAGATCGCCCTGGTTGATCTCCACCGCGTTGCGGCCGACGTTGTTGTCGGTGCCCGCCAGATCGATGGCGATTCGCGCCGGATTGGCGACCGAGAAGCTCGGCGGGGCCTCCTTCAGCGGCGACTTGAGCTGAATCGTCAACAGCACGCCCGTGCTGGTCTGCGTGGCCTCAACGCGCTCGACGCTGTTGGTCGCCGACGCACTCTGCGCCAGCGCGTTGCCGGCAACGAGGACCGGTGCCGCGGCGGTCATGAGACACGCCGCAATCCAAAAACCGTTGACCGCCATCCTCATCGCTTGCTCCTTTGTTGAGCCGCTTCCTGCAACTCTAGTTTGGCGGGGCGTTCGACCCATTCGCCGGCGGCGTCCTGAACGATTTCCTTGATCTGCACTTCCGTTTCGGAAATGCGGGTAACAAGCCCGAAGTTCTGCCCGACATAGTTGCCAACCCGCACCATGTGCGTAGCGCCAGCGCTTTCGAGCAATGCAACGTTCACGGCCTTCTGCCGCATGGTGCCGACCATCTTGATCTGATCGAGCGAGAAACCCTCGAGCGTTTCGCGCCGGCGCTCGAGATCCGGACGGATCGAGCTGGCCGTCGCCCGGACCTGCTGCTGGCGCGCCACCGCCATCACCGCCTTCTGCGCGTCAAAGGGATCGACCAGATTGCGGCTTTCATAGCTGTACGGCGTGAATTCTTTCGGTTCGGACACGGGCTGCGAGGTGGGACGCACCTGCTGCCGCACTTCGGCCATCCACTGGCGCAGCTCACTTTCGTTCGATGGCGCGCAGCCGGCCACGGCCACGGCCAAAAGAAGCGTCAGACGACTTGGAATGTTCTTCATCAGCATGGCGTCATTTCTTGGCTGCGGCCGCCTGGCGTGCCTTGCGCTGCGCGGCCAATTCCTCTTCATCGAGATAGCGATAGGTCTTGGCAGTTGCGTCGAGTGCCAGCACTCCATCGCGCTGCGCCGTCAGATTCAGATTGTTGAGCGTCACGATGCGCGGCAGATTGGCGATATCGCCTGCAAATGCACCGAGATCATGGTATCGGCCGGATACCCTTACCGATATCGGCAGTTCGGCGTAGTAATCCTTGACGTTGTTCTGGCCGGGCCGGAACAACTCGAACTGCAGGCCGCGACCGATACCCGCCTGGTTGATGTCGGACAGCAAGGCATCCATCTCGGCCTTGCTCGGCAGTTGTTTTTCCAGCGTCAGCACATACTGGCTGACCTGCTCTTTCTGCCGGCGCAGTTCGTCGAGATTGATCGCCTGCTGCAATTTGCTGCGGTACTGGTCCTTCAGCGTCAGCTCTTCCGCCCGCAGCCGGTCGAGTTCCGCGGACTGGTCGCTCCACAGCAGGAAGTAACCGGCGATCGCACACACCACGATGACCGCGAGCCACACGGTCACGCGCGGCAGCATTGGCCAGACACCGATATTCTCGAAGGTTAGTCCCTGGAACTGGGACAGCCACTGTCGCGTGTTGATCGCCATGCAGGTCGCCTCGATGCGGGTATTCGGTTTACTTCTTCGCGGGCGGTGGCGCTGACTGCGTCTGCTGCAGCTGGGCGCGTTCGGGCGTCGGCTTGAGGTTGAAATTCAGCGCGAAGTCGAACAACCGACGCTGCACCCCTGGCGGCTGCTGCGCCGAGATCCGGATCTCGACAAGTTCTGGCCGCTCCAGGAACTTCGAGTTACTCTGCAGGTTGCGCAGGAACTCGGACACCCGTTCATTCGACGCCGCCCAGCCGGCCACGTTGACCTTCTTGTCGTCCTGCTTGACCGATTTCAAATAGATGCCCTCCGGCACCTGCCGCGTCAACTCGTCCATCAGGTAGACGGGCTGGTTGCGGTCGGCTTGCAGGTCTTCGACGGCGCGTTGCCGCGAGCGCAGCGCCTCGATCTCCTGCCGCAGCGTGGCGATCTCGCGGATCTGCAGGTCGAGTTTGCGGTTTTCGGCGCTGATGAACTCGTTACGCTCGCGCTGGCCGGCGATCTGGCCTTGCAGCACGCTCCAAACGACAAACACCAGCGTGGCACCGGCCAGCAGGCTCAAGCCGGTCAGGAAGAAGAAAGCTTTCTTCTGCCGGTCGCGACGTTCGGCGCGGTGCGGCAGCAGGTTGACGCGGATTCTCATGACAGCTCCCACTGACGCCGCACCACCCACCCAGCAACGAAGCGCCGTTGCGCCATGACACGAGTCGGCCAGGTTCTCATGCGTCGAACCTCCGCATCGCCAGTCCGCAGGGCGTCAGCAGCGCCGGGGCATCCAGCCGCAACTGCTTCTCGCGGACGCCACCGGCAATCTCCATGCTCTTGAATGGCGAGATCACCGAGGTCGGTACTTGCGCCCGTTCCATCAGTTCATCGGCCAGTCCGGTGAGGATCGCCGATCCGCCCGCCAACATGATCTGATCGATCCGCGTGTAGGGGGTCGATGTGAAGAAGAACTGCAGCGCGCGGGTGATCTCCGTGACCGCCGATTCGACGAAGGGCCGCAGCACATCGCTTTCGTAATTGGCCGGCAGATCGCCACTGCGTTTCTTCTGTTCCGCCTCGTCGGCCGAAATTCCGTAGGCGCGGGCGATGTCGCTGGTCAGCTGCTGACCGCCGAAGGGCTGGTCGCGTTCGTAGATGGCTTCGCCATCGTGCATCACGGTGGCGATGGTCGAATTCGCACCCAAATAGAAGGTCGCGATGACCAGACCCTCGCCGCGGTTAGGCAGCTGTTCGATCAGTCGATCGAGCGCACCACGCATAGCATAGGATTCGACGTCAATGACGACCGGCTTGAGCCCTGCCGCCTGCGCGACCGCCATCCGATCCTCGACTTTTTCCTTGCGCGAGGCGGCGATCAGCACTTCGACATCGTCAGGCGAATTCGGAATCGCACCGAGGACCTGAAAGTCCAGGCTCACCTCATCGAGCGCGAAGGGGATGTACTGGTTGGCCTCGCTTTCGACCTGCATTTCAAGCTCTTCTTCGCGCAGGTTGGCCGGCAGAGCGATTCGCTTGGTGATGACCGCTGAAGCCGGCAAAGCCATCGCCACATTCTTGATTCGCGTGCCCGATCGGCGCCAGGCACGTTTGACGGCCTCGGCGACGACATCGATCTTGTCGAAGTTGCCATCGACCACCGCGCCTCTCGGCAGCGGTTCGATGGCGTAACGTTCGAGCCGGACGGTTTGCGGAGTCGGCTGCGACAACTCGACCAGCTTGACGCTGGACGAGCCGATGTCGAGACCGATCAACGGCGGCGTCGTGCTTGATAAGAACGGCAATTCAAAAGCCAAGGCGGCGCTCCCGAAAACGCAGCTTGACTCGACCGCGGGACCTCGGAATTGAGATCCCATCTACAAGGAAGTCGGTCACGACAGACCCGCAAATCGGCTCGGGCCGCCTGACGATTTTTCCTTATGTTTCGAGCGTTTACCGCTATTTTGTTGGATGCTACTTGAGATGCTATCAACAAGGTTCAAAGATTCACAAGCCCTACTTACGGACGAAGGAAGCGTCGGCGACTTGGACGATGCGCTGTGCTGACACCACCAAAAGGGCTAGGCCGCCGCCTCGCTCGGCGCAGTCGCGCCGAGTGGAGCGCTTAAACTTGCCCTCTCGTCATTCGACATCCGGCGGTGGATCATTAACCGCCGATTCGCGGCAAAGCCGCCATCCGAACGCATAGTCCTGGCCCCGGTGCCCACCCGATCTGCCGAAAAGCGAGCCTTACCACTGCAGCGTTTGCGCAACGCTCTGCCCTGGACGCGCGTTCTGCTGGCGACGGCGGCCGTCGGCGCCGGGGCACTGCTCAGCGGTGCTTTGTTGCTGGTGTTCGTGTTCGCGCTGACCTATGCCAATCTGCCGGCGATCGACACGCTGACCGATTACCAGCCGCGTATTCCACTGCGGGTCTGGACCGCCGACGGCATCCTGATCGGCGAGTTTGGCGAGGAACGGCGCGATTACGTGCCAATCGGAGAAGTGCCGCCGCGGGTGCAGCAGGCGATCCTCGCCGCCGAAGACGACGCTTTTTATCGCCACCACGGAGTCGACTACAGTGGCCTGGCGCGCGCGATGGTCGCCAACTTCGTCTCGGGACGCAAAGCCCAGGGCGGCAGCACGATCACGATGCAGGTGGCCCGAAACTTCTATTTGAGTTCCGAGCGTAGCTACCTGCGCAAGCTCTACGAGATCGCGCTGGCCTACAAGATCGAATCTGAGTTGTCCAAAGACCGCATTCTTGAGGTCTATGTCAACCAGATCTTCCTTGGCCAGCGTGCGTATGGGTTCGGCGCCGCCGCACAGACCTATTTCGGCAAGAAGCTGCCGGAGCTGACAGTCGGAGAGGCTGCATTGCTGGCGGGACTGCCGGCCGCACCGAGCGCGTACAACCCATGGGTCAATCCGCGCCGCGCCAAGGCGCGCCAACAATATGTGCTGTCGCGCATGCTCCAACTGGGATTCATTTCCAAGGAACAGCACGACCAAGCCGCTGCCGAGCCGTTCAGGGCGCGGCAGGCGTCGGCCGCCTTCTCCCCGAACTCGACGCGTTCGCTGCTGAACGCACAGTTCGCAGCCGAGATGGCGCGACAGGCGATGTTCGACGTCTTTCGCGAGGAGACTTATACGCGGGGGCTGAACGTTTACACCACGCTGGTCAGTGGCGAGCAGGTGGCCGCCTACGAAGCTGTGCGCAACCAGGTGCTCACCTATGACCGCCGTTATGGTTATCGCGGCCCGGAAGCTTTCATTGAGCTGCCGAAAGACCCGGCCCAGCGCGAACAAAGAATCGAAGACGCGATCGTCGAAGCGATCGACAGCCCGAATCTGCTGCCGGCCGTTGTCGTCGCGGCGTCAGTTAAGGAAGTCAAGGCTGTCATCCAGGGCAACGAGCAGATCGAGATTTCCGGCGACGGCCTGCGCTTTGCTGCCCGCTCACTTGACGCGAAGGCGCAGCCGGCGCGGCGTATCGGGCCAGGCGCCCTGATTCGTGTCGCCCGCCACAGCAAGGGTCACTGGGAGATCGTCCAGTTGCCGCAGGTCGAATCGGCCTTCATTGCCGCCGACGCGCGGGATGGCTCGGTGCGGGCGCTGGTCGGCGGGTTCGATTTCAATCTGAACAAGTTCAACCACGTCACGCAGGCCTGGCGCCAGCCAGGCTCGAGCTTCAAGCCCTTCGTCTATTCCGCGGCGTTGGAGCGCGGCTTCATGCCGAGCACTTTGATCAATGACGCACCGCTGGCGGTCGATCCGGCCGAGACCGGCGGCCAGTTGTGGGAACCGAAGAACTACGATGGCAAGTTCGATGGCCCGCTGCGGCTGCGCCAGGCGCTGGCACGTTCCAAGAACTTGGTGTCGATTCGCGTCATCAAGGCGATCGGACCGCAGTTCGCGCAGAAACACGCGGTGCGCTTCGGCTTTGAGCCCTCCAGGCACCCCGCCGTGCTGACGATGGCGCTCGGCGCGGGATCCGTGACGCCGTGGCAGATGGCCAGCGCCTATGCGGTGTTCGCCAATGGCGGCTACCGTCTGCCGCTGGTGCTTATCGATCGAGTGACCGACTCGCGCGGCACGGTGATCATGGCCGCGCAGCGCCAGCGGGCCGGCGACGAAAGCACGCGCGTTCTCGATGCCCGCAATGCCTACGTGATGGACAGCCTGCTGAAGGACGTCACCCGCTACGGCACCGCGGCCAGCGCCGCCCGACTGCGTCGCGACGATATTGCCGGCAAGACCGGCACTACCAACGATTCGCACGACGCGTGGTTTGCCGGTTACGGTGGCGGCGTCGTGGCGGTCTCGTGGATGGGCTTTGACCAGCCGCGCCCATTGGGCGACCGGGAAACCGGCGGCGGTCTGGCCCTGCCGATCTGGATGTCGTACATGGGCAAGGTACTGCCCAATCGCCCGCCGGTGACGACGCAGGCGCCGGATGGCATTGTCAATATCGGCGGCGAGGTCTATTTCGCCGAGTTTCAGCCGGGCTACGGTGTGGCCAGCGTCGGCCTGGAAGATGCGTTGCCGGGCGCCGAACCGACGAGCACCGGCACGGTGCGCGAGCAGATCTTCTGAGGTCCAGAGCGCCGATCAGCCGGCGCGCAGTACGACGGCAACGCCACTTTGCGCCGAGATCAGACGCGAGAGCGCGGCAAACAACTCGGTGCCGTCGCGCGTGTCGCGCCAGGCACCCTCGCGCCACTCATAGTGAAAGCCGCCGCTGCGCGCCGCGACCCAGATCTGCCGTGTTGGGGTCTGACTGTTGACGATGATCTTCGAGCTGTCGGCCATCTCCAGCGTCAGCACATTGTCGGTGCGCGTTGCCTCGATGTCGGCAGCGCTGCCCTCGACGGCGGTCTCGATTGCGTCGAGCGTGCGTTCGGCGGCAGCGATGAAGTCGGAGTCGTGGGTGCCCATG
This sequence comes from Burkholderiaceae bacterium, assembly GCA_041611275.1. Classification (GTDB taxonomy): domain Bacteria; phylum Pseudomonadota; class Gammaproteobacteria; order Burkholderiales; family Burkholderiaceae_F; genus JADJWR01. The sequence continues at coordinate 10,071 of JBFINI010000009.1, read as the reverse complement.
CTAGATTGAATCGATGTTTCGCCTGCTGACCTTCATTGTAGTGAGCACGCTGCTGCTCGCCGGCTGCGGCCAGAAAGGCCCGCTGGTGTTGCCCGAAGACGCCCGTCGCAAGCCGGTCCAGCCGCCCGCGCACGACGTGCCGCCGGTGCAGGAAGGTCGACCGTGAACGCGCCGCTGCCGCAAGCCCCGGCCGAAGCGTTCCGTCGGCGGGCCGGCGTGCTGTTTTGCGAAGGCGTGGCGCTCGCGGAAATTGCGGCTCGCTTTGGCACGCCAACCTACGTCTACTCGCGGGCGACTATCGAAGGCGCCTTTGCCAACTATCTGAATGCGCTCAAGGGGCGCCCGTCGCTGGTGTGCTACGCGATGAAGGCGAACTCCAATCTCGCCATACTGAATCTGTTGGCGCGTTTGGGCAGCGGCTTCGACATTGTCTCAGGCGGCGAACTGGCACGGGTGATTGCCGCCAGCGGTGATCCGCGCAAGGTCGTGTTCTCCGGTGTCGGCAAATCAGAGGCGGAAATCGCCCAGGCGCTGGCCGCCGACATCCTGTGTTTCAACCTCGAGTCCGTGGCCGAGCTGGAAATGGTCGAACGAGTCGCCGCGTCAATGAAGCGGCGTGCGCGGATTTCGGTCCGTGTCAATCCCGATGTCGACCCGAGGACACATCCGTACATCTCAACCGGGCTGAAGAGCAACAAGTTCGGGGTCGCCTACGCAGAGACGCTGCCGCTGTATCGACGCGCGGCAAGGATGGCGCATATCGAGATCGTCGGAATCGACTGTCATATCGGCTCGCGAATCAACGACATTGCGCCTTATCTGGAGGCCGCCGATCGCCTGCTTGACCTCGTCGACGCGCTGCAGAAGGACGGCATCACTCTGTCGCACATCGACTTCGGCGGCGGGCTCGACATCCGTTATCGCGATGAGACGCCGCCGCTGGCCGCCGACCTTGTTGCCGCGCTGGCGGCGCGCGTTGATGCGCGCGGCCACGCGGGCAAGACGCTGATGCTCGAGCCGGGCCGGTCGATCGTCGGCCAGTCCGGCGCCCTGTTGGCGCGGGTAAACATCGTCAAGCCCGGTGAGGAAAAGAACTTCCTGGTGATCGACGCCGCCATGAACGATCTGATCCGACCGGCGCTTTATGACGCCTGGATGGACGTGCAGCCCGTCGAAATCCGCCGCGGCGACGCACGTCTCTACGATGTGGTCGGGCCGGTGTGCGAGTCGGGCGACTGGCTGGCGCGCGATCGGCCGCTGGCGGCCGAGGCCGGCGACCTGCTGGCGATTCTCGGTGCCGGGGCCTATGGCATGAGCATGGCCAGCAACTACAACTCGCGCGGTCGCGCCGCCGAAGTGCTCGTCGATGGCGATCGCTGCCACTGCGTTCGCCGCCGCGAAACCGCCGAGGATCTATTCCGGCTCGAGTCGGTACTGCCTTGAGGCGAACTAGGAGCGGCTGCGCCACCAGCGCAACAGGCGAACTCCCAGAAGCGCGCCGATGAGCACCGCGTAAACAAGTGGCTCGTCGAGACTGTTCTTCGATGTTCTTTGCCACCAGAAGTGCAGGATGGCGAGCACCGCGATCGCGTAAACGAGACGATGCAGTCGCTGCCAATTGCGCCCACCAAGTCGCCTGACCCAGCCATGGGTTGAAGTCAGCGCCAGTGGCACCAAGAGCAAGAAGCCGGCGAAACCGACCGTGATGTAAGGACGCTTGACGATGTCCTTGACGATCGCGGTCAGATCGAACCACTGATCCAGCCACAGGTACGCGCTGAAGTGCAACAGCGCGTAGAAGAACGCGAATAATCCGAACATTCGCCGCAGCCGCAGCAGCCAGACCCAACCCGTAGCCAGCCGCAACGGCGTGACCGACAGCGTGACGACCAGCGCAATCAGCGTCCAGGTCCCGAGCGAACGAATGACGAACTCGACGGGATTGGCACTCAAGCCACCGGCAAAACCAAGGTAGAACAACCGCGCCAGCGGCAGCAGTGCAGCAACGAACAGCGTCGCGCGCACCGCGCTGAAAGTACCGGGCGCCAATGCCGCCGGCACTGTCGACGTCAGCGGCGCAAGAAGTGGCAGTGGTCTCGCGCTCATCTGCAGCTAAAACAAGCGCTTCAGGTCCATGCCGGCGTACAGCGACGCTACCTGGTCACCGTAGCCGTTGAACATCTGTGTCGGCCGGCGGCGCGCAAACAGACCGCCTTCGCCGAGCCGGCGTTCGCTTGCCTGGCTCCAGCGCGGATGATCGACATGCGGGTTGACGTTCGAATAGAAGCCGTACTCGTGCGGCGCCGATCTTTGCCAGCTGTTCAGCGGCTCCTTGTCGACAAACCGGATGCGAACCAGCGACTTGGCGCTCTTGAATCCATACTTCCACGGCACGACGATGCGCACCGGCGCGCCGTTCTGATGCGGCAGCACCTCGCCGTAGATACCGAAGGTGAGCAACGTCAGCGGATGCATGGCCTCGTCCATGCGCAAACCCTCGACATAGGGCCAGTCGAGCACGCGCGAGCGCACGCCGGGCATCTGCTCCCGGTCGGCAAGCGTCGTGAATTCGACGAACTTCGCATTGCCGGTCGGCTCGACGCGCTTGATCAGCTCGGCAAGCGGAAAGCCGATCCACGGCACCACAGCCGACCAGGCCTCGACGCAGCGCAGGCGATAGACCCGTTCTTCCATCGGCGCCAATTTCAGCAGATCGTCGATGTCGAAACTGCGCGCTCGCCGCAGTTCGCCCTCGACGGCGACCTGCCACGGACGGGTCTTGAGCAGTTTCGGAGCATGGCGGCTCGGATCGTCCTTGTCGGCGCCGAACTCATAGAAGTTGCAGTAACTGGTCACCAGGTCGTATGGAGTCGGTCGCTCCATCGTCGATAACGCGCTGGACTTGGCGGCGAGCTTCGGCGCCGCCCGTTGCTGCGCCGCGGCCCGGCCAGCAATGCCAATCAGTCCGGCCGCCGCGCTCGCCTTGAGCAACGAGCGGCGGTCGCGCCACAGGCGCTGCGGCGTGATCTCGGAAGGGGCGATGTCGCTGTGGCGTCGAATCAACATCAAAGGCTCCGGAGTGGCAAAGCCATCTTGGTCGTCCATCGGTGAAAAACATTACGCTAGGGGCGCAGCACTTTGTCTGACCCGTCATGGCGCGGCGGGTTCCGGCCACTCGGCCGACCGAACTGGAGCGCGGCGAACTGGTGAAGGGACATCGATGCATATCGAACATGAAGTCAAGCTCGACTACAAGGATGTCCTGATCCGCCCCAAGCGCTCGACGCTGACCTCGCGCAGCGAGGTTGACATCGCGCGCGAATTCGAATTCCGCCACGCCAAGATACCGTATCGCGGCATCCCGATCGTCGCCGCCAATATGGACACGATCGGGACTTTCGAAATGGCGCGCGCGCTCGATCGATTCGGCCTGTCAACCGCGCTGCACAAGCACTACGCGGTCGATGAGTACATTGCCTTCTTCGGCGCGCTCGAGCGCAAATCCGCCGCCTTCTACTCGATGGGGATCACCGCCGCCGACGAAACCAAGTTTCGTCAGCTGACGCAGGCAGCGCCGGGCGCGGTGCAGTATGTCTGCATCGATGTGGCCAATGGCTATCACGAGAATTTCGTCACCTTTGTCACCCGCATCCGTACCGCGTATCCGGAACTCGTCATCATGGCCGGCAACGTCGTCACCGGCGAGATGACGGAAGAACTGATCCTGTCCGGCGCCGACATCGTCAAGGTCGGGATCGGCCCCGGCTCAGTCTGCACGACACGCAATCTCACCGGCGTCGGTTATCCGCAGTTATCTGCGGTGATCGAGTGCGCCGATGCGGCGCATGGCCTCGGCGGGCACATCTGCGCCGACGGCGGCTGCGCCACGCCGGGCGATGTTGCCAAGGCCTTCGGCGGTGGCGCCGATTTCGTCATGCTCGGCGGCATGTTCGCCGGTCATGACGAGTGCGGCGGTGAACTCGTCGAACGAGGCGGCGGAAAGATGCAGCGCTTCTACGGCATGAGCAGCCGCACGGCGATGCAGATGTACTCGGGTGGCGTGGCCGAATACCGTGCGGCTGAGGGCAAGGAAGTGCTGGTGCCGTATCGTGGCGAGGTCGCCCGCACGACGCAGGACATTCTCGGCGGAGTTCGATCGGCCTGTACCTACGTTGGCGCGCGGCGCCTGAAGGAACTTTCCAAGCGCACCACGTTCATTCGCGTGACGCAACAGGTCAACGAGGTTTTCGGCAAACCCTGAGAAGCCGCCGCGTGACCGTGAGCGCCGGCTGACGCGCGACGGCCCGAGCGACTCAGCGCAGGCCGGCCACGTAGTCGGCTACGGCGCGCATCTCCGCAGCGGTCAACCGCGCGGCAATCTGCATCATCGGCACGTTGTTGCGACGCGTGCCTTCGTTGAACGCCTTCAATTGCGCCTCGGTGTATTCCGCATGCTGCCCGCCGAGGCGCGGGTACTGGGTGGGAATACCGGCACCGGTCGGGCTGTGGCAGCCGTTGCAGGCGGGCACGCCGCGCTCGGGAATACCGGCACGGTAGATGCGCTGGCCGCCCTCCAAAGTGTCTCGATTCCGCGCTGCACCCGGTTTTGCGGCCTGACTGGCGTAGTAGGCGGCGACGTGCAATCGGTCGGCAACCGAAATGCCGCCGAGGATTCCGGTCATGATGTTGTTGACCCGCGCGCTTTTTTCGTCGGCTGGTTTGGCGTAGTCGTTGAGCTGCTTGAGCAGGTAGACGGTGTCCTGGCCAGACAGTTTTGGATTGGCCGGGAGCGTGGAATTGCCGTCGGCGCCATGACAGGCGGCGCAGATTGAATTCGCAATTTCCTGCCCGCGCTTCAGATCCGGCTTGACTGTCGCCGCCTTTTCCTGCGCCGGCAGCGTGAGCGGAAGGACCACTCCAACCGTTGCGAGCATGACGATTCGACAGCCGACAATGAAGCGCATCGAAAGGGACGTTGGATTCATGACCGATTGTTCTTGACTTGCAGTCGTTGGCGCCGGCGGCAGTTCCGGACAAACTGAGCCGCCGCCTCAAAGCCGCGTATTCTACCGGAGCCCTTCGCAGCAGGACGTCGGCATGCTCGGGGCCCCGGGTTCCTGCTGCCCCTCTGACGCCGTGCTGCGCTTTGAATCTGCCCGCTTTTCGATTTCGGTTGCCGAACTGGAGCAGCTGAATCGCGCGCCGCTGGCCATGGTGCCGGAAGTCGCCTTCGTCGGCCGATCCAACGCCGGAAAATCGACCGCCATCAACGTGCTGACCGGCCGGCGCCAGCTGGCGCACGCGAGCAAGACCCCGGGCCGTACGCAGCTGCTGAACTTCTTCGAACTGAGCGATCGCAACGACAGCGGCGAGCCGACGATTCGCGCTTATCTGGTCGACCTTCCCGGCTACGGTTTTGCCAAGGTGCACGAAGAAACGCGCATTCGCTGGGACGAGCTGGTCGGCGGCTATCTGGCGACGCGTCGGCTGCTCGCCGCCGTTGTTCTGGTTACTGATGCACGCCGGCCGCTGGCCACTGCCGACGAGCAGTTGCTGGCGTGGCTAATCGCACGCGAGGACGCGGCCCGGATGCGCGTTCACATCCTGCTGAACAAGGCCGACCAGATTGGCCGCGCCGAACGCGCGCGGGTGCTGGCGCAGATCGAGCATCGCGCCGACGCCCTGCCGATGCTGGTGTCGGTGCAACTGTTCTCGGCGCTGAAGCGCGAAGGCCTCGATGAGCTGCGCGAAACGCTATCGCACGTCATTGAAAGCTGAGGAACGACCCCCGTTAGGTTCGGTCGTCCGACCGGCGCGTATCATCGTTGCAGCAAAAAAAACCCCGAGAAAAGACTCGGGGTGCAATGCCTTGACAGGCCCCGCTCAGGGAGGAACAGCGGGAGGCGACCGGGTCGCCTTCTCGAAGTTTCGCGCAATGGCGCTTTAAGGAAAGTTCGGATTTCCCCTTATGTCGATTCATGGCCAATATCCCGCGTTACGGCTTCGTCGCATGCGACGCGACGAATTCTCCCGTCGGCTGATGCGCGAGCATCGGCTGAGTGCCGACGACTTCATCTACCCAGTGTTCGTGCTCGAAGGCAAGGGTCAGCGCGAGGATGTCGGCTCGATGCCGGGTGTGCAGCGGCTGTCGGTCGACCTGCTGTTGCCGGTGGCCGAACAGTGTTTGGCGGCGGGCATTCCGGTCATGGCGCTTTTTCCGGTGATCGACAGATCGCTGAAGACCGCTGATGGGCGCGAGGCAACCAACGCCGAAGGCCTGGTGCCGCGCGCGGTGCGCGAACTGAAGCGCCGCTTCCCCCAGCTCGGACTGTTGACCGATGTTGCCCTCGATCCTTTCACTACGCACGGCCAGGACGGGCTGATCGACGAGACCGGCTATGTGCTGAACGACGAAACGATCGCTGTGCTGCGCCAGCAGGCGCTGGTGCAGGCCGGGGCCGGCGTCGACATCGTCGCGCCGAGCGACATGATGGACGGACGCATCGGTGCGATCCGCGAATCGCTGGAAAGCGCCGGTCACATTCACACGCGGATCATGGCCTACTCGGCCAAGTATGCGAGTGCCTTCTACGGGCCATTCCGCGACGCTGTCGGATCGACCGCCAGCCTCGGCAAATCGAACAAGTCTGTTTACCAGATGGACCCGGCCAACACTGACGAGGCGCTGCGCGAGGTGGCCCTCGACATTGCCGAGGGCGCCGACATGGTGATGGTCAAGCCCGGCATGCCTTATCTCGACATCGTTCGACGGGTGAAGGACGAATTTCGTATGCCGACCTTCGTCTATCAGGTCAGCGGCGAATACGCGATGCTGAAGGCCGCTGCGGCCAACGGCTGGCTCGATGAAAGAAAGGTCGTGCTCGAGTCGTTGCTCGCCTTCAAGCGCGCCGGCGCCGACGGCATCCTGACCTACTTCGCGCTGCAGGCGGCGCACTGGCTGGAACAGGAAGCCTGAGACGCCAATGGACTGGGTTCATCTCCAGCCGGAACTCGCGAGCCGCCTGGATGCCGCGCCTGCGGCGCTGCCCGCCAATGGATTCTGCTGGCTCGACCTGACTCACGACGAATTCGCCGCCGATGCCGAGGCGCTGCGCGAAACCGTGCGGCAATTGACCGGCGTCCGCATCTTCGACCTGCACCTGCGCGACGCGGCCAATCTTCAGCATCCGTCATATTTCGATTCGACGGCCGCGTATGACATGCTGGTCTTCCGCAAGCTGACGCCGGAGCAGGATCGAACGCTGACGCCGCTGGCCGACATCGATCACCTGCCGGAGCACCAACACCGCGGCCGCAGGTTGCAGCCGATCGTTACCCGTCCGGTCACCTTCTTCGTGCTCGAGCGCCTGCTGGTCACGGTACGCAACGCGGGCTCGCGCAGCATCGAACAGGTGCGCCAGCGGCTCATCGAACCACGAACGAGGGCCGCTCCGAAGACCGGAACGATCAACGGAACCGAGACCGTCGCGCGCCTGCCGCAGTGGCCGGTCGATCTTCTGCTGCGCCTGGTCAACGGCATGGTCGATCGCTACCTCGAACTGCGCCAGCCGCTGACCGACAAGCTCGACCGCTGGCAGCGCGAACTGCTCGATCGCCGTCGCCCCTTCAGCGACTGGCGCGCATTGCTCGACGCGCGCATCGAACTGCGTCGACTGCAGAACCTCTGCGAAGAGCAGCGCGACGCGATCCAGGAACTGCGCGACGATTACCTCGACTCGACACCCGAGGCACAGCACAGCGATGTTCATCTGGTTCGCATCGCCGACGTCATCGAGCACATCGAGCGCGTTCTGCGACACGCCGGACGGCTGGAGAACTCGATCGAGACGGCGGTGCAGCTGCATTTTTCGGCCACCGCGCACCGCACCAATCAAATCATGCGCATCCTGACGGTGATCACCGCCGTGTTTGCGCCGCTGACGCTGGTTGCCGGCTTGTGGGGCATGAACTTCGAGCGCATCCCTGGCGCCAAACATCCGCACGGTTTCGGGCTGATGGTGGCGACAATGACGGTACTGGCCCTGATGCTGCTGATCCTGCTGTGGGTGCGCCGGGTGCTGACCGACCGGCCGACCGGCATCGCCAGGTAGTGGCGACGCCGGCTGCGGCAGCGCGCGCAAGGCCGCTCAATCGCCGCGCCCTAGAACGGCGAACTTTCAATCTCCCGCGGAGTCGCGCAGGCGCTTGAGGCGCCGCGCATCGCGCTTGGTCGGTCGGCCGCGCATCGCCTTGGCCGGTTCGGCACCCAGCCGGTGCACCTCACGCAGACGCGACCGGCGCGCGGCGCTGTCCGCCGTTTCCGCATACAGCAACCGTGCGACCGGTGCCGGCCCGCGCATCGTCGACAGCGCGAGCACGACGATCTCCATCGGCACCTCGCGCTGGCTGATCGAGACGCGATCTCCGATGCGGGCTTCGCGCGCCGGCTTGATGCGCTCGCCGGCAACACGTACCCGTCCGATCTCGATCGCTTCGGCGGCCGCCGTACGGGTCTTGAAAAGGCGCGCCGCCCACAGCCATTTGTCCAGGCGAACGCGAGTTATCTCACTCATCACATCGATGTTAATAGCGTCGGCACGCGATCCTTCGCTCACAAGTCGGCGTCGCGCTCTGCGACAATGGCAATTGGCGCTTTTTGGCGTCAATTCCCGTCGTTCAATTTGCTTGTGGAGGATCCGATGCTCTCCGTTTCCGCCTCGCGCACGCTGAAGTCGCTGGCAACCGTGGCTTTTGCCGCGATTGCCGGTCTGGTCAGCGCGCAACCTGTCACGCTGAAAATCTCGGCCATTCCCGACGAGTCGCCGACCGAACTGCTGCGCAAGTTCAAGCCACTCGGCGCTTATCTCGAAAAACGGCTGAACGCCAAGGTCGAATTCATTCCGGTCACCGACTACGCCGCCGCCGTCGAAGCGCTGGTCGGAAAGAAAGTCGATATGGTCTGGTACGGTGGCTTCACCTACGTGCAGGCGCGCATCCGCTCGAACAACGGCGTCATCCCGCTGGTGCAGCGCGAGGAAGACGAGAAGTTCCGCTCCGTCTTCATCACCCGCACGGATTCCGGCATCAACGGCCTGACGGACCTGAAGGGCAAGACCTTTACCTTCGGCTCGCCGTCATCGACTTCCGGCCATCTGATGCCGCGCTCGTTCCTGATGCAGGCGAAGATCGATGTGGACAGGGATTTGCGCCAGATCGCCTTTTCCGGCGCGCATGACGCCACGATCGCCGCCGTGTCCGGCGGCAAGGTGCAGGCCGGCGCTTTGAACATTTCGGTGTGGGAAAAGTTCGTCAGCGAGAAGAAAGTCGATACAACGCAGGTGAAGGTCTTTTACACGACGCCGCCTTATTACGACTATAACTGGACCGTTCGCGCCGACCTCGACCCCAAGTTGCGCGATGGCATCAGCAAGGCCTTTCTTGATTTGTCGCCGAACACCCCCGAAGGCAAGGAAATTCTCGATCTGCAGCGAGCCACCCGCTTCGTCCCGACCAAGCCCGAGAATTACGCCTCGATCGAGGCCGCGGCACGTACGGCAGGACTGCTGAAGTAACCCGCCCCGTCCGCCGGCGGGGCGCCGATCGCGCCCGCCGGCGAATCCGACCTGCGGCTTGCTGCGACCATGTTGGCAACGGTCTATCGCGTTCGCGACCTGTGCGTGCGCCACCCGGGTAGCAGCGCGCAGACACCCTGCATTCTCAAGGACTTCGAACTCGAGGTGACGTGCGGAGAACAGGTCGCGGTGATCGGACCATCTGGCGCCGGAAAAACCACGCTGCTGGCGGCCTTGTCACTGGCCCGGCAGCCTGACGCCGGCTTGCTGGAAGTCTTCGGCCGACAGCCCTGGTCGCTGCCCAGCGGCGAGCGACATGCGCTGCGCCGCAGGCTCTTCCTGGCGCCACAGGCGCCGCCCCTGCCGCCCCGCCAACGCGTGGTCACCGCGGTGCTCGCCGGCAAGCTGCCCCACTGGTCGCTGTCGCAGGCGCTGACCTCGCTGATCTACCCGCGACAGGCACAACTTGCCGCGGAAGCGCTGGCCCCCTTCGACCTGC
>JBFINI010000008.1:0-22042 GCA_041611275.1 Burkholderiaceae bacterium | reverse complement strand
GGACTGGGCATCGCCACCATCGCCGCCTGCACGATCTTTGCGGCGATTTCGGGTTCGAGCGTGGCCACCGCACTGACCATCGGCGCGGTGGCGATCCCGCAGATGATCCGCTACGGCTACGACCCGAAGGTGGCCTACGGGCTGGTCGCCGCCGGTGGCACGCTCGGCATCCTGATCCCGCCGTCGGGGCCGATGGTGCTGTACGGCGTGACCACCGACACCTCGATCGGCGGCCTGTTCATGGCCGGGCTGATCCCGGGGCTGATGCTGGCGGCGATCTTCGTCGCCTGGAGCATGGCCTCCACCGCCATTCATCACCGCCACATCGAGCGCGAGCCGCGCGCCAGCCTGCGCGAGGCCATCGTGGCAATCCGCCGTTCGCTGTGGGCCATATCGCTGCCGGTGTTCGTGCTCGGCGGCATGTACGCGGGCGTGTTCACCGCGACCGAAGCCGCGGCTGCCGGCGCGGCGCTGGCGCTGTTCGTCGCCTGCGTGATCTACCGCACGGTCGGCTTCAGCGGCATCTGGCAGTCGGCGGTCGATTCGAGCCGGACCTCGGCGATGCTGTTCATGATCCTGGCCGGCGCCTCGGTCTTCGGCTTCGTGCTGACCAAGATGCGCATCCCGCAGCAGATCGTCGAGTCGGTGGTGGCGCTGGACATCGGCGTGACCGGCTTCCTGATCACGATGATGGTGCTGATCTTCATCCTCGGCATGTTCCTCGAGTCGATCGCCATCATCCTGATCACCACACCGGTGATCGTGCCGGTGATGCTGCACCTGGGCATCAACCCGATCTGGTACGGCGTGCTGCTGGTCATCAACCTGGAACTGGCGATGATCACGCCGCCGGTCGGCATGAACCTGTTCACGATCAAGGCAATCACCAAGGCGCCGATGGCGCAGATCGTTCGCGGCTCCGCGCCGTTCGTGCTGCTGATGATCGTCGGCCTGGCGCTGGTGATGATCTGGCCGCAGATCGCGTTGTGGTTGCCGGGAACGATGCTGAATCTGCGCTGAACGCAATCATCGCGCCGCCGGCTGGCGAGACGTCGCGCGCGGTCGACCTACTGTTTACACACCGGAAATCAGGAGCACCGAAGATGGCCGATCTTTTCGACAACCCGATGGGGCTGGCGGGCTTCGAGTTTGTCGAGTTCGCCTCACCGACCGCCGGCGTGCTGGAAGCTGTCTTCGAGAAACTCGGCTTCAGCCGGGTGGCGAACCACCGCTCGAAGGACGTCGCCCTGTGTCGGCAGGGCGAGATCAACTTCATCATCAACAATGAACCGAAAAGCGCGGCCGCCTATTTCGCGGCCGAGCATGGCCCGTCGGCCTGCGGCATGGCGTTTCGCGTCAGGGATTCACACCAGGCCTACGCGCGCGCGCTGCAACTGGGCGCGCAGCCGATGGACATGCCGACCGGCCCGATGGAACTGCGGCTGCCGGCAATCAGGGGCATCGGCGGAGCGCCGCTGTACCTGATCGACCGCTTCGAAGAGGGCCGGTCGATCTACGACATCGATTTCGAGTGGCTCGACGGCGTCGAGCGCCATCCGCGCGGGCACGGGCTGAAGCTGATCGACCATCTGACGCACAACGTCTATCGCGGCCGCATGGCGTACTGGGCGGGCTTCTACGAGCGGCTGTTCAGTTTCCGCGAGATTCGCTACTTCGACATCAAGGGCGAGTACACGGGACTGACGTCGAAGGCGATGACCGCGCCGGACGGCAAGATCCGCATCCCGCTGAACGAGGAGGCCTCGAAGAACACCGGACAGATCGAGGAGTTCCTCATGCAGTTCAACGGCGAAGGCATCCAGCACATCGCGCTGCTGACCGACGACCTGCTGGCCAGCGTCGACAGCCTGCGGGCAGCGGGGGTGCCGATGATGAGCGCGCCGCCGGCGACCTACTACAAGATGCTCGACGAGCGCCTGCCCGGGCACGGCGAAAACGCCGCCGAACTGCAGGCGCGCGGCATCCTGCTCGACGGCAGCGTCGACGGCGGCGGCAAGGCCCAAGCCGGCGAGCCCCCGCGGGGCGGCGATGCCGCAGGCGTCGCAGGCGCGAACTCAGGCGGCCATCAGCGGCTGCTGCTGCAGATCTTCTCGAACACGCTGCTGGGCCCCGTTTTCTTCGAGTTCATCCAGCGCAAGGGCGACGAGGGCTTCGGTGAGGGAAACTTCAAGGCGCTGTTCGAGTCGATCGAGCGCGACCAGATCGAGCGCGGGGTGATCCAGGCCGCCTAGGCGGCCCACCACATGGGTGAGCGCACATGGACAGGAAAATTGCCGAAGTGCCCCGGCACCAAAGCCGCCGGCAGCGGTCGAAGGGCGAGCGTGGAGTCGACTTCGCGTTGACGATGCCGGTGAGAGCGCAGCGATGATGCAGTACCCGGATGCGGGCAAGCACGGTCTGGCCGCCGGCGAGGCCGCGCGCCCGGAAAATGCCGACTGGACCATCGACCAGGCGTGGGAACGCTACACGCCCGCCGAGCACGCGGTCTGGAAAACGCTGTACGAGCGGCAGACGAAACTGCTGCCGGACCGCGCCTGCGACGAGTTCGTCGCCGGCATGCGGGCGCTGCCGATCGGCGCTGAGCAGATCCCGGATTTTCGAAGGCTGAGCGACGTGCTGATGAAGGCGACCGGCTGGCAGGTCGTCGCCGTGCCGGGCCTGGTGCCCGATGACGTCTTCTTCGAGCACCTCGCCAATCGCCGCTTTCCGGCCGGGCAGTTCATTCGCAAACCCGAGCAGCTCGACTACCTCGAGGAGCCCGACGTCTTTCACGACGTCTTCGGGCACGTGCCGATGCTGATGAATCCGGTGATCGCCGATTACATTCAGGCCTACGGCGTCGGCGGGCTGCGGGCGCAGAAACTGGGCGTGCTGGCGAACCTCGCCCGCGTGTACTGGTACACGATCGAGTTCGGGCTGGTGGCGCAGCCGGACGGGCTGCGCATCTACGGCTCCGGCATCGTGTCCTCGTACACGGAAAGCATATTCGCGCTCGAAGATCCGTCGCCGAACCGGATCCGCTTCAGCCTCGAGCGCGTGCTGCGCACGCGCTACCGCATCGACGATTTCCAGGAAACCTACTTCGTGCTCGGCCATCTTGACGAGCTGCTCGAACTGGCGCGCATCGATTTCGCACCGTACTACGCGCGGGTCAGCGGCGAGCCGGAGATCGAGCCGGGCGAGGTGCTCGGCGAGGACCGCGTCGTCACGCGCGGCACGGGCCGCTATCACGCAGACAAGCGCCGCCCATGCGGCAGGGGGACAGCATGAGTTTCAATGGACGCACCGTCGCCATCACCGGAGCGGCCGGCAATCTCGGCCGCGCTGTCGCCGGCGCTTTCGCGGGCGAGGGCGCGAAGCTGGCGTTGTTCGACCTGCGGCAGGAGGCGCTCGAGCGCGCCTTTGGCTCTGACAGCGACAGGCAGATGCTGGTGCCGGTCGACCTGCTCGATCAGGCAAAGCTGGATGCGGCCGTGCGCCGCGTCTGCGAACGTTTCAAGCGCATCGACGTGGTGTGCAACATCGCTGGCGGCTTTCGCATGGGCGCACCGGTGCACGAGACCTCCGACAAGGACTGGACGTTCCTGTTCGACATCAACGCGCGCAGCCTGCTGAACATGGCGCGCGCGGTCGTGCCCGCGATGATCCGCGCCGGCGGCGGCCGGATCGTCAACATCGGCGCTTATTCGGCGCAGCGTGGCGTGGCGCAGATGGGCGCCTATGTGGCCGCGAAGAGCAGCGTGATCCGGCTCACCGAGACGATGGCGGCGGAGCTGCGCGAGAAGAACATCAACGTCAATTGCGTGTTGCCGACGATGATCGACACGCCGGAGAATCGCAGCGCGATGCCTGATGCCGACCCGAAGCGCTGGGTCGCGCCCGAGGATCTTGCCAGTGTCATCGTGTTTCTGGCCTCGGATGCGGCGCGCGCCGTTCATGGCGCTGCGCTGCCGGTCACCGCGCTGAGCTGACGCCCGGACGCCTCTCAGGGAGAAGCTGATGAAGATCGACAAGATCCACCACGTCGCGTACCGCTGCAAGGACGCGAAGGAAACGGTGCTGTGGTACCAGAAGATGCTGAAGATGGACTTCGTGCTGGCGATCGCCGAGGACGAGGTGCCGTCGACGAAGGAGCCCGATCCATACATGCACGTGTTCCTCGATGCCGGCAACGGCAACGTGCTGGCGTTCTTCGAGCTGCCGACGAAGCCGGAGATGGGCCGTGACCCGAACACGCCGGCGTGGGTGCAGCACATCGCTTTCCGCGTCAAGGACCGAGAGACGCTGCTGCAGTTCAAGGAGCACCTTCAAGGCAACGGCGTCGAGGTCCTCGGTGTCACCGACCACGGCATCTTCCACTCGATCTACTTCTTCGACCCCAACGGGCATCGCGTCGAACTCGCCTGCCCGGATCCGCAGGAGCAGGCGCAGCTGAAGCAGCTCGACGCGGTGAAGTGGGACATGCTCGAGGAATGGTCGCGGACCAAGCGGGCGCCGAAGCAGGCTGCGTTCCTGCACGCCAAGGAATTCGCAGCGCGCTGATCGCTTCTGCCGCCCGGCGAATGCCGGGCGCTGGGCGTGAACGCGCCTGGCGCCGCGGGCCGGCATAACCGCGCCAGTGCTTCAGCGCACGAACTGAAGCCGCGTGAACGGTCGCCGGAAGGACGCGACCTCGGCGGCCAGCGCCTCGGCGGCCGCCTCGCCGGCCAGCGCGCGGACGATGAAGCGCGCCACCGCGCCCATGTGCTCGGCGGTGAATCCCCAGCGGACGACCTCGGGCGTGCCGACCCGCAGCCCGTTCAACTCGCCTTCGACCGGCGCCACCGGCAGGCCGATGCCGCTCGTCAGGATGTTCGCCCTGCGCAGTCGTTTGGCCATGGCCTGTCCGCCACCGAAGCGCGCCGCTTCGAGCGCGAACTGGTGCGAGGTGGTCGCACCACGCCCGGCAGCGAACACCGGCAGCCCCTCGTCAGCGAGCGCCTGCGCCAGTGCGCGCGCCGCCTCGACCATCGCCGCGGCGTAGGCGCGGCCGTGCAGCTTCCAGTCGAGCAGCGACACTGCCAGCGACGCGGCCTTGGCGGCATCGAAGTTGGCGGTGAGTCCCGGAAAGGCGATCGCATCGAGCCGCTGCGCGAGATCGGCCTCGTTGGTCAGCACGAGTCCCGACGGCGGGCCGCCGAGGCTCTTGTAGGTGCTCATCGTCAGCAGGTGCGCGCCTTCGGCGAGCGGATTGGGCCAGGCGCCGCCTGCGATCAACCCGGCCAGGTGCGCGCCGTCGAACAAAACCCGGGCGCCGACCTCGTCGGCGATGGCGCGCAGTTCGCGCACCGGATGCGCGAACAGGTTCAGGCTGCCACCGATGGTGATCAGCTTCGGCCGCAGTCGTTTCGCCTGCGCACGCAGCGCGTCGGTATCGACGGTGTAGTTCGCCGCGTCGACCGGCGCGGCGTGGATGCGCAGGCCGAACAGCCCCGCCGCGCCTGCCGCATGGTGGGTAACATGCCCGCCGATCGACGCCGGCGGCGCGATGATCGCGTCGCCCGGCGCGCAGGTCGCCATGAACGCGTACAGATTGGCCATCGAGCCGGCCGCGACACGGATCTCGGCGTGCTTCGCGCCGAAAGTCTCGGCCGCCAGTTCCGCAGCGATCACTTCGATGCGCTCGACCGCCTCCAGCCCCATCTCGTACTTGTCGCCGGGATAGCCGAGCGACGGCCGTGAACCGAGTCCCGCGGCGAGCAGCCGCTCGGCGCGCGGGTTCATCGCGTTGCCGGCCGGATTCAGGTTGATGCAATCGTGCTCGTGGATCGTGCGGTTGGCCTGCACGAGGCGATCGATCTCGGCGTCGAGCGCATCGACGTCGCCTTGCGCGGCCAGCGCGGCGATCGACTGCACGAGGTCCTCGCTGATGGTCGGCACCCACGGGCGGCGGATCAGGGCGGGCATCGGTTCGTTCCGTCGATCAGCGTGGCAGCGGGTCGATGCGCAGCAGGTCAAGCGCGAACGGGCCGCTGCCGCGCCGATGGTCGTCCTTGGTGATCATCACGCCGATGCCGACGATGTCGGCGAATTCGATCGGCGGCGCGTTCGGCACCGCGCGGCCGCGAAAGCTCGCCTCGAACTGAGGCCAGCGCAGCGCGCTGCGCGTCGCTTCGCCGGCGCGCGTTTCGAACACTGCGAAATGGCTGAATGCGTGCTCGGCGCCGGTGGCCGGATCGCGCGTGTAGACGCGCAGCCTGAAACGGTTGCCGTCGCCGCGCGCGTGCACGACGAAGCCCGCTGCCGAGCCGTCGTAGTCGGCAGGCTCGAATGATCGGCGCGCGGAGGCGAAGCCGCCGTTGTTGGCCAGGCTGATTTCGCCGGCGAAGCGCAGCGCATCGCCGTCGCGGCGCAATGTCGCTGTCGACACGCCGCCCATGACGCCGTCGCTGACGACGCGCCAGGCCCTCGGCTCAGCGGTGAGATCGATACGCGGTTCGGTGGTCACGGGTTTCTCCGCGCGGTTACCGCGCGATCGCTGGCCGCCGCATGCGGCGGCGCAGCCGGGGCCGCTGCGGGGGAACAGCTTGTGCACCGGCGCAGCTCGATCACCAGCCAGACGCTGGTGACGAGCAGCGCGATCAGCCCCGCCTGCATCAGCAGCGTCGAGCCGGCGACGAAGAAGCCCGCATACAGCGTTGCCGTTGCGACCGTGGCCAGCGCCAGCAAGGCGCGGTTGCGATGCCGCCGGAACGCCGCCACCTGCGCCAGCCAGGCGACGGCAACCAGGATCAGCACGGCGATCAGCGTATAGCCTTCATACGGCGCGAGCGCGCCGAACCCGAACGCGGCGCCGATCAGCGCCAGCTTCGGAAAGCACACGGGACAGGCGGCCGCTGCGATCAGCGCGCCGACCGTGCCCGCCTTTTCGAGCCGCGACGAAGCGGCAGCGGGAGGGACAGGATCCTGCGGCATCGACTTGACTCCGTCCTCGGGAACAGAGTCTAACGTTCGGGCATCGAACAGATGTTTGCGGCCGGCGGCCGCGTCGATGTCATGTTGACCCGATCCAAACCCGAAGCCTCGACAGCGGCGTACGCTGGCGGGCCTGACGATGATCCCACTGCCATGAACGCGCCTGAAGCGACGCTGGTTGCCGAACGAATGACGCTGCCCGTGCACGGCATGAGCTGCGCATCCTGCGTCGCCCACGTGGAAAAGGCGCTGGCCGCGGTGCCGGGCGTGGCCAGTGTCGCTGTGAACCTGGCCACCGAATCGGCCACCGTGCAGGGCGCGTCGCTCGACGCCGGGACTTTGCGCCGGGCGGTCGACGAGGCCGGCTACGCAGTGCCAGCGGAGACCGTGCAGCTCAGCATCGAAGGCATGACCTGCGCCAGCTGCGTGGCGCGCGTCGAGAAGGCACTGCAGCAGGTGCCGGGCGTGCTGAAGGCGAGCGTGAATCTGGCCAGCGAATCGGCGCGCATCGAGTCCATCCCCGGGTTGGCCACGCCGCGGCTGCTGGTCGATGCCGTCGAGCAGGCCGGCTACAGCGCGCGGCGCGAGGAATCGGCGGCACCGGCCGCCGCGCAGAAGGATCCGACCGCCGCGCTGAAGCGCGACGTGTTGCTGGCGATCGTGCTCGCCGCGCCGCTGGTCGTGCCGATGGCGCTGTCGCTGTTTGGTGTTTCGTTCGTGCTGCCCGCGTGGTTGCAATGGCTGCTTGCCACGCCGGTGCAGTTCTGGTGCGCGCGGCGTTTCTACGTCGCCGCCGCCAAGGCGGTGCGCGCCGGCACCGGCAACATGGACCTGCTGGTGTCGATCGGCACCCTGGCCGCCTACTTCCTGTCGATCTACCTGTGGCTCGCCGAGGGCCACGGCGCGCACCTGTACTTCGAGGCCGCCGCGGTGGTCATCGCGCTGGTGCTGCTCGGCCGCTGGCTCGAAGCGCGCGCCAAGCGGCAGACGTCGGAGGCGATCCGCCTGCTCGGCCAGTTGCGGCCGGCCAGTGCGCGCGTGCTGCGCGACGGCCGCGAAACGGTGACGCCGATCGACGACGTGCAGCACGGCGACGTGGTGGTCGCGCTGCCCGGCGAACGTATCGCCGTGGACGGTGTGATCCGCAACGGCCACACCTCGGTCGACGAGTCGATGCTGACCGGCGAAAGCCTGCCGGTGGACAAGCATCCGGGCGACCGGGTCGCCACCGGAGCGATGAATGCCACCGGCCGCATCGAGATCGAGACTGCCGCCATCGGCGGCGAGACGATGCTGGCGAAGATCATTCGCCTGGTCGAGGATGCGCAGGCCGCCAAGGCGCCGATCCAGCGGCTGGTCGATCGCATCGCCGCGGTGTTCGTGCCGATCGTGCTGGCCATTGCCGCCGTCACCGTGATCGGCTGGCTCATTGCCGCCGCGCCGCTCGACGTGGCGGTGATCAACGCGGTCAGCGTCTTGGTGATCGCCTGCCCCTGCGCGCTGGGCCTGGCCACGCCCACCGCGATCATTGCCGGCACGGGAGTGGCGGCTCAGCACGGCATCCTGATCAAGGACGCCGAGGCGCTGGAGATCGCGCGCGCCGTCTCCGTGGTCGCCTTCGACAAGACCGGCACGCTGACCGAGGGCAAGCCGAAGGTGGTCGCCGTCGACGGCAGCGCCGAATGCGGCGACACCGAAGTGCTGCAGCTTGCCGCGGCGATCAACGCCGGCTCGACGCACCCGCTGGCCGAAGCCGTGCTTGCCGCCGCTGCCGAGGGAGCACCGCCTGCACCGGTGGCCGCGCGGCATCAGGTCGTCGCCGGCCGCGGCGCCAGCGCACGCGTGCAGCGAAACGGCCGCGACGCCGAAATCCTGCTCGGCAGCCGACGCTGGATCGACCAACTCGGCGCCGACACATCCGCGCTGGGCGCGAAAGCGGCCGAACACGAACGCGCCGGCCGCACGGTCTCGTGGCTGGCGACCCGCGATGGCGAACGGGTGACTGCACTCGGGCTGATCGCCTTCGCCGACACGCCGCGTGCCGGTGCGCGCGATGCGATCGAGCAGTTGCGGCGACTCGGCATCGACACGACGATGATCTCGGGCGACAACGAAGGCGCCGCGGCGGCAATCGCGCAATCGCTCGGGCTCGCGCACTTCGAGGCCAACGTGCTGCCGCAGGACAAGGCCGCGCGCGTGGCAAAGCTGAAGGAAGGCGGCAGGCGGGTGGCGATGGTCGGCGACGGTATCAACGATGCGCCGGCGCTCGCTGCCGCCGACCTCGGCATCGCGATGGGCTCGGGCACCGACGTGGCGATGCATGCGGCTGGCGTGACGCTGATGCGCAGCGATCCGCAACTGGTCGCGGTGGCAATCGAACTGTCACGCGCCACCGTGCGCAAGATCCGGCAAAACCTGTTCTGGGCGTTCATCTACAACGTGATCGGCATTCCGCTGGCGGCCGCGGGATTTCTGTCGCCGATCTTCGCCGGCGCGGCGATGGCGTTTTCGAGCGTCAGCGTGGTCACCAATGCGCTGCTGCTGAAGCGTTACCGGCTACCGATCGATCCCCACGAAAAGCGCTGAATCCGGCTCACACGTTGGTGGCCGGCGCGAACGCCTCGATTGAACCGATTGTCGCCGGTGGCGCGTTTCCGATCGGTCGACGCATTGGGTCCAGATGCGATCGTTGACCGTGCCGCCTGGCGAGCCTGCAAACGACAGGCGCCAATGATCACCGACCGCCTCGCCGCGGGTCAGCCGCGTTGGGCGAGAGGGTTCTCGGCGCGCCCAAATGCACGGGCGTGATGATGCAGGCCGTGCCATACCGGCAAGCACATGGCTTTGCACTCGGCGAGCCGATGCCGCTCTTGCCGCATCACTCATGATCTCCAAGTTCGTTCGTCACGCGTCGGCGGTTATGCTTCGCCCCTTCACCCGCGGGCAGTGCGCCGGGCCGATGTTCGCGCCCCTCAGTACGCTCGCCGTCAACCTCCAGAAGACCGAATGAACACCTTCCCCCCCAATCGAACCCGCGGCGGCCTCCTTATTGCTCTCATCGTCCTGCTGATCGTCATCGCCACCGCGGCCGGCGCCGCTTACACCCTGCGGCCACGCTTCGAATCCGAGCCGCCGCAGGTCAGCCTCTCGCCCAATGTCGATGTGCTGGGCATGGCACCGCTGGAGATCCAGGTCACCGACAAAGGGACGGGTTTGAAATCGCTCACCGCGACGTTGTCTCAAGGAGGAACTGAGCACAGTCTTGTCGCCGAGCAGTTCGCGCAGGCGGTGAGCGAGAAGAAGATCACGGTGGCCGTGGCCAAAGTGGTCGGCGTGAAGGAAGGACCCGCCTTGCTGCGCGTCATCGCACGTGATGGGTCGCTGTTCAGCGGCAACGAGGCCGTGCTGGAGAAGAACTTCACGATCGACATCACGCCGCCCACGCTGGAGCTGCTCGCCGACGACCGCTACGTGAATTTCGGCGGTGTGGGCGCGATCGTCTACAAGGCGTCGGCGGACACGGCAACGAGCGGGGTGAAATTCGGCGACTATTTCTTCCCGGGCTTCCCCGGTCAGTTGAAGGACAAGCCGGACCACTTTTTCGCCCTGTTCGCGCATCCCTACGACGCGCCCGCGGATGCGCGGCCGACACTGGTGGCCACCGACAAGGCTGGCAACACGCGCGAGCTGCGGCTCGCTTACGAGCTGAAGAACGTGCGCTACAAGAAGAGCACGCTCGCCATCTCGGCGAGCTTCCTGCAGAACAAGGTGGCGCCGCTCGCCACCGACGTCGCCGCGCGGCAGGGCCCGCCGAAGGAGGTTTTCGTCGCCGTGAACAGGCGGCTGCGCAAGGAAAACGATGACCGCATCAGCGCGATCACGAAGAAGGCCACAGCCTCGATGCTGTGGCAGGACGCGTTCGTGCAGCTCAGCAACTCCAAGGTCGAAGCCAACTTTGCCGACCACCGCACCTACACCTACGACGGCGAACAGATCGATACCGCCTACCACCTTGGCTACGACCTTTCGGTCACCAAGAACTACCCGGTCGAGGCGGCCAACAGCGGCGCGGTGGCCTTCACCGGCGACCTGGGCATCTACGGCAACACCGTGATCCTCGACCATGGCCTCGGCCTGTTCACGCTCTACAGCCATCTCAGTGCAATCGACGTCAAGGAAGGCGATTCCGTTGCCAAGCGCCAGGTGCTCGGCAAGACCGGTGAGACGGGGCTTGCCGCCGGCGACCACCTGCACTTCGGCGTCTATCTCGCCGGCGTCGCGGTGTTGCCGGTGGAATGGTGGGACCAGAAGTGGATCGACGACAACATCAAGCCCAAGCTGGAAGGGCGCAGCGGGCAGGAGCTCTCCGAAGCGCAGCAGCCGGTGAAGAAGTCTCGCAAGGGCGGGGGGAAACGACGGCGATAGTCGCTCGCGAAAGTTCGCTGGCTACCAGCGCTCGGCCCCGGGCGGCGCAGGCGCGGGGTCCGGGTCGAGACGAGACAGATCTTGTTCGAACAGGACTTCAGTGCGGCCCGCGTTCAGCGCCCGCACTTCGAGCCTGCCGCTTCGCGTCGCCACCAGCAGCCGCCCCTGGAAGTCCCAGTCTGCCCATTGCAGGTCATCGAGCAAGCTGATGTCGCCGTCGGACTGCAGCGAGTAGAGCACGCGCATCCCATCCACCGCCTGCGCGACGCCGAATTCGCCACCCGCCTGGCCGAGGCTTTCCACGCGCAGCAGCTGCTCGCCGCCAGGCTGGCGTTTTTGCATGCGGGCGTTGCGACGCCCATCCCACGTGTCTTGCGGATGGCGCGGCGGCGAATCCGCGGCTTCTTCCCAGCCGCGCCGCCGCTCGGTGGCGAATTGTGCGATCGGGATCGAGCGCAAGCCGTACGGCATGGGAAGACTTGTGCCGTCAGGGCTTTCGCCGCGATCCTCCGTGAAGTAATAGCCGCGGGTCCAGGTGCCGCAGGTGGCGAACGCGTGCAGGGCCGTGAGCCAGGGCAGCTTCGAGACGGCGGCATAGGCCTCGCCGTGCGCCCAGCGTGCGCCCGGCTTGTGCGCGAAGTAGCACAGCAGGCGACCGTCGGGTGAGAGGTCGCAGCGGCGCGGGAAGATGCGTCCGGCCAGCCACGCACCGGGTTGGTACTGCCGCTGCGCGAGGTCCCAACGACCGACATGGGACCAGTGGCTTGGCCCGCGCCGGAACACGGCGACCACCGGCGCCTGGGTTGCCGGTATGCAGTAGAGCCGCGGGGCAATCTGGCCGTTCATCGCTCAACGATGATCGCCGCCGCCCGGCTGCCCGCCGTCCGACTCGGCAAACAGGTCGGCCATCCCGCGGGCGCTGGCCAGATCGTATGCCGTCTTGTTGGCGAAGCCTGGTGCGCCGCTGCCCTTCGGTGCCAGGTTCGCGCCGGCGCGAATCAGCAGTTGCGCGATGTCCCGATGCCCGGCGACGATGGCCAGCATCAAGGCGCTGAGTCCGAATTTGGCGGTCACATTCAGGTCGGCGCCGTGTTCGATCAGCGTTGCGGCGACGTCCCGATGGCCAGCCTGTGCGGCGAGCATCAGTCCGGTCTGCCCGTACGGGTCGCGCGCATCGGCGTTCGCGCCGCGAGCAAGCTGCGCGCGGATCGCAACCGCGTCGCCGCGCCTGATCGCGTCGTGCCACGATGCCTCCATCGTCATTCTTCGTCGGTCGATATTCCCGTTGGCCGTGATCCGCTCTGGGCGCCGATGTCCGCGACGATAATCGCAAGCGAGGACAATGCGGCAGGTGTGATCTTCGACCGGCTGCGAACCTGGCGAGACTTTGAGGGCGTTTGCCCGGTGCTACGGAGGGAACGATGAACGTCGAGCAATTCCGCCAGTTGATCCGGCCGGTCGCCGAAGCGGTCGCGGGTGGCCGGATCGCGTCCGAGCTGGGCGACGAACTCGATCGCCGCTTTCCACCGTCCAGTGCGCAGTTCAAGCAAATCGAGGCCGCCTGCCATGCGGCCATCGCCGCAGGCTGGATGTGCACGCAGGGTGGTGCCGGCCGTCGTTTCGGCCGCGTCATCGAAGCGGGTCCGCAGACGGCGAACCTGAGTGTCGATGTGGTCGACCTCACCGATATCGTCGGCCCGCACCATCGCCATCCGAATGGCGAGGTCTGCATGGTGATGCCGGTGACACCGACCGCGCGCTTCGACGGCAAGGGCGCCGGCTGGAAGGTCTATCCGCCGGACTCGGCGCACCGGCCGACGGTGACCGACGGCCGCGCGCTGGTGCTTTACATGCTGCCGGACGGTCAGATCGAGTTTTCGCCTTGTGCCTGAGCGGTCGCGCTTCGTAGAAGAACCACTCATTACGCCGTGACGGCGGCGAAGCGTGGCGTCATCTGGAGGTCGTCGTTGCCGGAGCCGGCGTGATGGCAAAACGCACACCGAGCCCGCGCAGCGCGGCCTTGCCGCGAACGGTCAGATCGGTGACGAAACGAAACTGCTGCCGTGCGTCGACCGGATAGGCCTTCAGCCGATAGTGCGTGCCCCACGGTTTCTCCTGCACGATCACCGCGATCGGCGCGCCGATATGCAGGTAGGGGCTGGTCAGCGCCACGTCGTGCAGCGCCTGCCGGACCTGCGCGGCGTCGTGATCCGGATGCAGATAGAACTCGGCGATGCATTGCAGTCGCGGACTGCCGTCGTTGGCGTTGAAAATCGGATCGTTCCACAGCCGCGCGTGCGGAATCGAGACCACCGTGTCATCCGGCGTGACGATCTGCACCGCGCGCATGCCCACGTGCCTGACTTCGCCGTAGACGCCGCCCACCTCGATCCAGTCGCCGTTGCGGTATGGCATTTCGCCGACCGCGACGACACCGGCGATCAGGCTGCTGGCGAAGTCCTTCAACGCAAAGCCCAGCGCGAGGCCGGCCGCGCCGAGCAGCGCCACCATGTTCTGCAGCGACGGCTCGATGATCAGCAGCCGCAGCAGCGGCACCGCGGCCAGCACATGCAGCCGCTTCTTGCCATGCAGCCGGTTGGCGATCCAGGGCAGGACGCGCTGCGCGCTGGCGATCATCACCATGGCCACGACGACGATCAGCGCCAGGTCCACGATCGTGCCGATGTCGGGTGTCTTGAAGATCTGCGTGATCCGGCCGTTGCCCTGCATGTTCAGGCCTTAGAAGTCATCGGTCAGGTAATCACGGCCGCGCAGCAGTTCACGCGCGAGCGCGTAGCCGAGCGGGTCCACCGACCAGCGACCGTCCTGCAGCTGCACCAGACCGGGCTCCCGCAGCTTCATCAAGACGGCCAGGCATCGGTGGTGCGGCAGCGGCAGCAGCTCGGGCAGCAGCGCCGCCGGCAGGCCATTGTGCAGCAGCAGTGCGTGCAGCACGATGGCGGAGTCTTCGTCGGCTTCGAGCTGCGCGGCGGACTCCTGTCGCGCGGCGGAAACCCAGACGATTTCCTCCGCTGCTTCGCTCGCAGGAAGCTGCGCCGGGTTGGTCTTCAGGTCCTGCCCGTCTTCCTCAGGTTCCGCGCGCAGCCGCTGGCGCCAGTAGCTGCGCGCCGTACCGACATTGCCGCGGCAGTGGGCGGCGAGCTGAATGATCTCGGGGCTCGCTTCCTGCGCGTCGGCCGCCAGGCTGAGCATGTCGTCGCCAGTCCTGGCGTTGCGAAACCTCAACCGCCCCGACCGTTGCGCGGCGGCGAACTGCGCGAAAAGACGCGACAGGCGGTCGCCGTCGAACCCCTGCAGTGTCAGCGCATCGGGCCGGGCCAGCGGCCAGACGCGTTGCAGGTAGGCCCATGCCCAGCTGTCACAGCCGATCAGGCCGCGTCCAGCATCTGAATTGGCGACGCGGGCAAACAGCTCGCGTACCAGTGCCAGGCCACTGGCGTGGCGCAGGTAGCAGCGCTCCAGATCCGGCAGCACCCACCGGCGATCCGGCCCCGGCCAGGCATCGAACCAGCGCTGATCGCCGGCCAGGATCTGCTCGACCGTCGGCGCCTCGATCAGCTCCGCATCATGGCGCACGCCCCATTGGCGGACGATCTGCGCGTGCCCGCAGTGCGGCGGGCCGATGACGAACTGCACCGTTGCGATTGTGGCCGTGCTGTGCAGCGGATCTTCGAGTGAAGTGTCGAGCGCCGCGGCGGCAACGCTCCAGTCGATCGGAGGCACCAGGTGCTGCAGGCGGATCTCGGGCAGCGCCCGCAGTTCAGCTTCCTTCTTGATCGGCGCCAGCGCCTCTTCGTCGACACGATGGAACAGATCCTTGAAAGCGGACCAGGACTTGGCGGCTGCGCTGCGGGCAGGAACATCCGGGACGCGGTAGTCGCGCAGGCGGACGAACTGCCACAGGCTCTCGGCCGCCGTGGAGCCGTGCCTATCCGTTGCGGGCTGCTGCGGATTCACGTTCGGCTCGCGCTTGCATGAGTTGACGCCAGCCGCACGATAGCGTCACGCTGTTCGGCGCTGCGTACGACGCAGCCTGCTGCGTCATTGCCTGGGGGGCCATGCGGCGGGTTACGCACCGGTTGGCCGGGCGCCGGTCAGGTGCACTTCGAGCGGCGCGAGCTTCTCGATGTTCAACGTCGAGGCGGCGATGCCGACGCGCTCGTCGGTGCGGTCGATTTCCTCGAGGATGCGCACGAACAGACGGTCCTTGGTTGCGCGCCGTGCCTTGTAGTCGACCACGAAGCGCAGCGTGAACTCGATCCAGTTCTGATTGGCCGTCATCGTCACCGTCGGTCGCACACTCGCCTTCTCGATCAGGTAGCGGCGGGTGATCGGCTCCCAGGCCTGCTCGGCGGCACGCGCATACTCGCCGACCACTTCCTCGGCGACGCGACCGATGAGCTCGCGCGCAAGCTGATAGTCGCTGCCATATTTGATCGGCACCATGATTTCGTCCCACAAGAACGGGAACTCGCCCGAGTAGTTGAACACCGGCTCCTTGAAGACGAAGCTGTTGGCCACGCGCACGATGCGGCCGTTGTACTGGTCGCCGTTGACCCATTCGCCAATCTGCATGATGGTGGTACGCAAGATGCCGATGTCGATCACGTCACCCTTGATGCCACCGAGCTGCACGCGGTCGCCGACGCGGTAAAAGCCGCCGAAGGACACCGCCACCCAGCCGGCGGCGCTGGCAATCACCTCCTGCAGCGCGAAGGCGATGCCGGCGCCGGCCACGCCGAAGGCGACGGTGAAGCCGCCGAGCTTGTCGCTGAACACCAGCGCGACGAAGACCAGCGCGGCCAGATAGCCGAAGAAGGTCACCGCCTTGCGCGCCTGGTAGCGCGTTGTGTTGTCGCGCAGGTAGCGGCCGGCGGCACGGCGCAGCAGCCTGATCGCCACCACGATGACGACCAGCCCGACCAGCACGGAAACGAGCTTGCCGGTCAGCGGGTCGTACAGCCAAGCCTCCAATGTGCTGTTCCAGTCCGGGTTCACGTCTCCTCCTCGGCTCGACTATATCGAGCCGGCACGCGGCATGCGGCCCGCGGCGGTCGATGTCGACGGACCACGACGAGGCCGGTGCGATTCGACTGCGGCGTCGCTCAGGCTCTGTCCTTGCCGGCACCCACTGCCGACCGATGCGTCGCCTCAGGCGCGGTCGGCTGCAGGGGTCGGCAGGCGAACCGCGAGCACCTTGTCGATCCGATGGCCGTCCATGTCGACGATCTCGAAGCGCCAGCCTTCCCACTGCGTTGCGTCACCGACGCGCGGCACGCGTCCGAGCAGCAGCATCATCATTCCGGACAGCGTGTTGTAGCGGCCGAGATCCTCTTCAGGCGCCAGGCTCAGCGCGAGCCGGTCCTTGAGTTCGGGCATCGGAATCATTCCGTCGAGCAGCCAGGAGCCGTCTTGCCGCTGCACGGCCCATGCATCTTCCACTCGAGGGGTCTTGAATTCGCCGGCGATCGCCTCGAAAACGTCCTGCGGGGTGACGAGTCCCTGGACTTCGCCGTATTCGTCGACCACCAACGCCACCGATGTCGGCGAGGCGCGAAAGTTGTCGAGCAGCTCCATGCCCGTCAGCGACTCCGGTACGAACACCGGCGGCTGCAGCGCCGCTTGCAGATCGATCCGACCGTCCTGGACCGACTGATGCAGCAGCTGCCGCGCGCTGACGACGCCGACAACATTGCGCAGGTCGCCGTGGCAAACGGGGAAGCGCGAGTGTTCGCTCGCCGCGACTTTCTGCAGGTTCTCGTCGATCGGCTCGTCGAGGTCGAGATACACGATGTCGGAGCGCGGCGTCATCAGCGATGCAATCTGCCGGTCGTCGAGCCGGAACACGTTGCGTACCATCGCGCGCTCCTGGGCATCGATGACGCCGGAGGCGGAGCCTTCCTCGATCAGCGCGTGGATCTCCTCCTCGGTCACGGCGCGGGAGCCGGTAAGCCGTGCGCCGAGTAGCCGCAGGATCACGTCGGTCGAAGTGGCCAGCAGGTGCACGAACGGGCCGGCCATCGCGGCCAGCACCCGGATCGGGCGCGCGACGCGCCGCGCGATGCCTTCGGGGCTGATCTGCCCGAGGCGCTTGGGGACCAGTTCGCCGGCGACGATCGAGAAGTAGGTCAGCACCACGACGACGAATCCGGTCGCCACGACGCTGGCGACCTCGCGGTTCAGGCCCCACGAAACCAGCCTGTCGGTCAACGGTACGGCGAACGCCGCTTCGCCGACGATGCCCGACAAGATGGCGATGGAGGTGATGCCGACCTGGATCGTCGACAGCGCGCGCGTCGGATGTTCGTTCAGCGCCAGCGCGGCCGCGGCGCCGTGGTCGCCGGCCGCCACCAGCACCTGAAGACGTCCCTTGCGCGACGTGACGAGCGCGATTTCGGTCATCGCGAAGGCGCCGTTGAGCAGAATCAGGACAAGCAGAAAGAGGACTTCCATCGGGGGATCTCAGTGCGCGTGATCGGTGTCGTTGGTGTCGCGGCGGCTCTGACGGTGGCGGCTGCCGCTGCGGCGGCGGCCCGGGTTCGTCGGCCGCGCCGGGCTGGGCCGCTCGTGCGGGTGATGAACGGACAGTGCTGAATGTCGGCGGCAAGCTTACGCGCCGGATCAACCTCCGTTCCGATGGAAGGACCATAGGCGGCCGGCGTTCGCATCGCACGATCCGCCCCGTTCGGCCGTGTGCGGCGGGACGCGCCTGCGGCGGCTGGTTCCGGCTTCCGGCCGGGCGAAGGATTCACGGCCAGGCCCGCGTGCCGCCCGACCGCGGGACCGGTCTCGCGTCGGGCACCCGATCGTCGGCGTCGGCATCACTTGCGCCAGAAGGCCGGCGTGAGCAGCACGAATACCGACATCAGTTCCAGCCGGCCGAGCAGCATCGCCACTGTGCACACCCAGGTCTCGAAGTCGTTGAGCACGCCGTAGTTGGTCGCCGGGCCGACCTCGTTCAGTCCTGGGCCCATGTTGTTGACGCAGGCCACGACGGCCGAAAACGCGGTGATGATGTCCAGCCCGGCGATCGTCATCAGGTAGGTCAGCACGATGACCGTGGTGCCGTACATGGCCATGAACGCCAGCACGGCGAAGATCACGTTGTTCTCGACCACCGAATCGCGGATGCGCACCGGGCTGATCACCCGCGGGTGCAACGCGCGCAGCATTTCCCGTCGCGCCTGCTTCACCAGCACGATGAAGCGGATCATCTTGATGCCGGCGCCGGTGGAGCCCGCGCTGGTGGCCACGCCGGAGAGCATCAACATGAACCAGGGCGCAAAAGTCGGCCATTTGTCGAAGTCGACCGTCATGTAGCCGGTGGTCGAGGCGACCGAAACCACGTTGAAGGCCGAGTGGCGCAGCGCCACCCAGGGATCGTCGTAGACGTGGTGCGACAGCAGGTAGGCGGTGACGATCGCCACGGCGCCGACCATCACGACGATCGTGCCGCGCGCCTCGGTGTCGGTCAGCAGCACGCCGAGCGTGCGCCGGCGCAGGCAGAGAAAGTACAGCGCGAAGTTCATGCTCGCCACCAGCATGAAGACCACGGCGATCCATTCGAGCAGCGGCGAATTGAACTGGGCGAAGCTGGCGTCGTAGGGCGACATGCCGCCGAGGCTCATCGTCGTGAACATGTGCATAGCCGCGTCCAGCACCTTCATGCCGCCGGCCCAGTAGCCGGCGAAGCAGGCGGCCGAGATCGCCCCGTACACGCTCCACAGCCCGAGCGCGGTATCGGTGATGCGTGGCGTCAGCTTGGCTTCCTTCAACGGGCCGGCGGTTTCGGCGCGGAACAGCTGTGTGCCGCCGACGCCGAGCAGCGGCAGGATGGCGACCATCAGCACCAGAATGCCCATGCCACCGAGCCACTGCAGCAGGCAGCGCCAGAAGTTAATCGACGCCGGCAGCTTGTCGAGGCCGGCCAGCGTCGTGGCGCCGGTGGTGGTCATTCCCGACACCGTTTCGAAGTAGGCGTCGGTGAAGCTCAGTGCCGGCAGGTGCAGCAGCAGCGGCAGCGTGGCGAACGCCGGCAGCACGGTCCAGATCAGCACCACCAGCAGAAAGCCGTCGCGTGGCAGCAGTTCGCGCTTGAACTGCCGTGTCACCAGCCACAGCGCCGTGCCGCTGACGAAGGTGATCAGGAACGCGGTGTCATAGGCGACCAGCGTTTCTTCATCGCTGAAGAAGGCCACCGCCAGCGGCGCCAGCATCGTCACCGCAAACACCGCAACCGCGGCGCCCAGGACGTTCAGCACGGGGAACAGCGAGCGCGCGGGAGCGGTCATCAGGGCCGGGGAAAAAAGCGGGCGCCATTATGCGCTTACGCAGGACCACGTACGCCGGTCGGCCGGCAGGTGCCGGGGCGTTCAGTGCGGGGGCTGATCGAGCAGCTGCTGCAGACGCCAGCGCAAGGCGCGCGTGGCGAGTGTGCGCGCCAACGCCAGCACGATCAGCACGCCAGCGGCAAAGCCGAGCCACGCTGGCAGGCCGAACAGCGGCGCCAGTCCCGCGCCGCCGAGCATGATCAGCCAGGCAATGAAGTTGTTGCGCAGGCCGTTGCGGCGTTCGGGTTCGTAGGCGACAAGCTCGTCGACCAGTTGCACGCGCCGGCGCTCATCCTGTCCGTCCACAGTGGAGACTTCGCGCAGCACCCAGGCGCGCGAGACGAGCAGCACCGCGGTCGGCGTCAGGTAATCGTGCGCGCGGATGGGCAGCGGATCCGGGGGCGCCGGCACGGCGAGCAATTAGCGCCAGGCAGCCGCGTGATCGCCGGCGAACTGCGCAAAGGTGATCGGCGCGCGGCCAAGCAGGGCCGGTATGTCCGCCGACACCTCGGTGCCTTCGCCGGCGCAGATGTAGCGGTTCAGCGAGTCCATCCATTCGATCAGCAGCGGCGGCATTCCGATGGCGCGCAGCGCTTCGTTGGCCTGTTCGAACGACACCGGCACATAGCGGATGTCACGGCCGATAGCCTGCGCCAGATGCGCGGCAACGTCGTGCTCGGACAGCGCCTCGCCACCGGTCAGTGCATAGCTGCGGCCGGCGTGCGGCGCCGGTTCCAGCAGGATGCGTGCGGCCGCAGCGGCGATATCGCGTGCATCGATCAGCGGCTGGCGCGCATCGGCGTGGGCCAGATAGATCGTGCCGCTCCGCACCTGCTGCAACTGGTAGGTGAGGGTGTTCTGCATGAATCCGGCCGGCCGCAGCAGCGTGTAGTCGATGCCGCTGGCGGCGACCAGGGCATCGATCTCGCCCTGCATCTTCATCAGGGCGTAGGCGCTCGCCGGATCGGCGCCGATACCGCTGGAGCGCACGATATGGCGCACGCCGGCGGCCTGCGCGGCGGCAATCGCGTTGCGCGCCAGCGATTGCTTGTGCGGCACGATCGGCAGCAACAGGAACAGCGTGTGCACGCCGGCGAATGCGCGCTCGAGCGACGCACGGTCGTTGAAATCGCCGTGGCGAAGCTCGACGCCGCCGAGCGCAGCATCAACGCGTGATGACATCGCCGCCGCCGGCGCGTTGGTTGCGCCCAGTTCGCGCAGCAGGTGCGCGCCGACGGTGCCGGCGGCGCCGGTGATCAGGATCGTCTCGGCCATCTGAGGCCCGCTGCCCGTCGTTCGAACATCGTGCTCAGGCGAGGTTGCGCAGTTCGCGCAGTGCCACTGAAGCGGTGGCCAGGTCCATGCTGCGCACCTGCGCCAGCTCCTCGATCAGCCGGCGGGCGCGCTCCAGCGCGTGCGCATTGGCCTGCTCCCAGGCGGTGACCGCGGCAGCGGCGTCGCCGCCGGCCTGCAGCCGCATCGCCTGGGCGGCGAACTCGCGCTGCAGGTCGGCCAGGTCATCGCCGAGCGCGTTCTTGGCGCGCACCTGCCAGTAGCCTTCAGCCGGCAATTGCACGATCTGCCCGCGCAGCCGGTCCAGTCCGAGCGCGTCGCCGAGGGCGAAGAACACGGTTCCCACTTCCTGCAGGCTGCGTTGTGACTGCTCGGCGATCTCGGCCACATCGAGTGCGGCGAACTGCGCTTCGGCCGAGGCGACGCGGGCAGCGAGCGCGGCAGGCACGCCGGCGCCCTGCCAGTGTTCGCGCGAGCCCTGGCGCTGGCGCGGTGTGCCGGGCTCGGCGGCGATCACCGCCAGCAAAGCGTCGGTCGCCGGGCGCAGGCGTTCGATCGTCTCACTCATCGGGTCGGTCAGCCGCCGCGAGCGCAGGAACCAGGTCGTCGCGCGTTCGGTCAGCCGCGCCAATTCGATCACCATCTCGGCCTGCACGTCGTCGGTCACCTTGTTGTCGAGCGCCTCGATATCGCGCCAGGCGGCCACGTGGCCGAAACTTTCGCGTGCCAGCAGGTAGGCGCGCACCACCTGCGCCGGTTTGGCGCCGGTGTTTTCGCTCAGGCGATGCACGAAGGTGGCGCCGACGCGATTGACCATGCTGTTCAGCACGTAGGTGGCGACGATTTCGCGCTTCAGCGGGTGGCGGTCCATATAGGCCGAATAACGCTCGCGCATCAGCGCCGGGAAGTAGCGGGCCAGCGCGGTGGCCACCCATGGATCCTCGGGCAGGTCGGAGGCGAGCAGCTCGTCGAACAGCCACAGCTTCGAATAGGCGAGC
>JBFINI010000007.1:0-23048 GCA_041611275.1 Burkholderiaceae bacterium | reverse complement strand
GGCTCTTCGTCTGCCGGCTCTTCGTCTTCAGCGGCGGCCTCTTCCTCGGGCTCGGCGGCCTCTTCTTCGGGCGTGGCGGTGGGGTCGGGCTCGCTCTCGGCCTCGCTACTGTCGGTGGGGGCGTTCTCAGCGAGCGAGACGGTCTCGGCGGGGGCGGCATTGCAGGCCACGGCCAGCGCGAGGATCAAAAGGAGGGTACCTAGAATCAGGATTTTTCGTCGCATGGGGCTGAAATTTCGCGCGGTCGCAGCTGACACCGGCAACATCGGCGGCAAGGCCAGCCACGAATTTCAGGTGATCGCTGACACCGGCGAGGATGCCATCGCCTATTGCCCGACTTCCGACTACGCCGCCAACATTGAGATGGCGGAGGCCGTCTCGCTGATCGCGGAGCGTCCGCCGGCGACCGAGCCGATGCGCAAAGTGGCCACCCCCGGTAAGGAACGCTGCGAGGATGTCGCCGAACTGCTCGGCATCGACCTGACGCGTACCGTGAAATCGATCGTTCTGGCGGTGGATCGCCCGGATGACCGAGGCACTACACCGCCGGTCGGTATCTGGCTGCTGCTGGTTCGCGGTGACCACGAGCTGAACGAAGTGAAGGCCGGCAAGGTGCCTGGGCTGACCGAGGGCTTTCGTTTCGCGACTGAAGCGGAGATTCGCACAGCTTTCGGCTGTCGGCCGGGTTATCTTGGCCCGGTACGCACCCGCGAGCCGGTGCAGATCGTTGCCGATCGGACCGTGGCTCACATGAGTGACTTCGTCTGCGGCGCCAATGAGGAGGAATTCCACCTGGCCGGAGTGAACTGGGGCCGCGACCTCCCTGAGCCGCTGGTGGCGGACATACGCAGTGTCGTCGCCGGTGATCCGTCGCCCGACGGCAAGGGCGTGCTGGCCATACAGCGTGGCATCGAAGTCGGCCACGTATTTGCCGGGCTGCCGTACGCTCAATCCATGCGACTCGCGTTCACCGACGAGGCCGGACAGCAGCAGCCGATGGTGATGGGCTGCTACGGCATTGGCGTCACGCGCCTGCTCGGGGCGGCCATCGAACAGAATCACGACGAGCGCGGCATCATTTGGCCCGACCCGATCGCGCCTTTTGCAGTTGTCGTCTGTCCGGTCAACTATCGCCAGTCGGAACAGGTGCGACAGGCCGCAGACCGGCTGTATGCCGAGCTCGAGGCGGCCGGCATCGACGCCGTCCTCGACGACCGTGGCGAGCGGCCGGGGTCGATGTTCGCCGACTGGGAACTGATCGGTGTTCCGCATCGGCTCACCATCGGTGAACGTGGCCTGAAAAACGGCGAGATCGAATACGCGCCCCGGCGCAGCTTGCAGGCTGTTTCGGTGCCGCTCGAGAATGCATTCGGCTTCGTTACCCAGCAGGTCGGCCGCGCAGGTGCCTGAACGCGATCGCCTGTGGCTGCTGGCCGCGGGCGCGGCGATATCGATCGGCCTGCCATTGCAGGCGTTGGCGGGCGCGCAAATCTACGAGCCGATGGCCGATGCAGTGCGCGCCGCTTTGGCGGCGCGCATCGCCGACAGCGCGCCGCCGCAGCGCCGTTTTGACGACATCGGCGAACGCATCGAGTTCATCGACTGGTTGAACGAAATGTCCGGACGATTGTTGCGTCGCAAGCCCGATTACCGTGAGCGCACTGAGTTTCTGCGCACGCTCGACTACGAGGCGGTGCGCGCCGGACTCGACCGGCAACTCGTGCTCGGCCTGATCCAGGTCGAAAGCAATTTCCGCAAGTACGCGGTTTCCAGCGCCGGCGCGCGCGGTTACATGCAGGTTATGCCTTTCTGGACCGGCGTCATCGGCGATGGCGATCCGCGCAAGCTGTTCGACATGCGGACCAACTTGCGTTACGGCTGTGTGATCCTGCGCCACTATCTGGATCTCGAGAAGGGCGATCTGTTCCTAGCGCTCGGCCGCTACAACGGCAGCCGTGGCCGCGATCCCTATCCGAACGCGGTGCGCGCGGCCTGGCAGGGTGCCTGGAAATACTCGGCGCCCAAGCCGGTGACGAGCTGACGCCGGCGCGAGGCTGCTGCTTGTAGGCGTGGATTCTGAAAGCCCGTGGTTGCAAGACCGGCGAGGACAAGTCCGACCCGCTTAACCGCTGGACCGTTGTCGACGAGCGCTGCTGAGGCGGCTGGTGCCCGGGCTGCCGGCCCTGATGGACTGTCGGCGCAAAGCAGTCAGCGCTTCGGCAGGCCGGGCATGCCACCGCGCAGGGCACCGAGGCCGCCCATCGCGCGCATCATCTTGGCCAGACCACCTTTCTTCATCTGCTTCATCATCGAGCGCATCTGCTCGAATTGACTGAGCAGCCGGTTGACTTCCTGTACCGGCACGCCGCTGCCGCTGGCAATGCGGCGTTTACGAGAGGCCTTCAGCAGTTCCGGCTTGGCGCGCTCAGATGGAGTCATTGCATTGATGATGCCCTCGGTGCGACGAACCTGACGATCGGCGTCCTTGTCGCTGACTTGGCCCGCAGCCTGCGCCAGTTGCGTCGGCAGCTTGTCGAGCAAGCCGGACAGGCCGCCCATCCTGCGCATCTGGCCGATCTGTTCCTTGAAGTCGTTCAGGTCGAAGCGGTCGCCAGACTGGATCTTCTTGGCCAGTTTTTCGGCCGCCTGCACGTCGACCGCCTTGCGCACGTCTTCGACCAGCGCCACGACGTCGCCCATGCCGAGAACGCGCCCGGCCATGCGCTCGGGATCAAAACGCTCTAGCCCGCCGATGCGCTCGGCGACGCCGATGAACTTGATCGGCTTGCCGGTGACGTAGCGCACCGAAAGCGCGGCGCCACCGCGCGAGTCACCGTCGAGTTTGGTCAGGACCACCCCGGTCAGCGGCAGCCGCTCAGAAAATGCCTTGGCCGTGTTCACCGCGTCCTGGCCCAGCATGCTGTCAACGACGAAGAGCGTCTCGACCGGATGAACTGCAGCGTGCAAGTCAGCGACCTCCCGCATCATCACCTCGTCGATCGCCATCCGACCGGCCGTATCAACGATCAGCACATCGCAGTAATGACGTTTTGCGTAATCGATGGCGCGGCGGGCGATATCGGCCGGCTTCTCGGTCGTTTCACTTGGAAAGAACTGCGCACCGGCCTGCTGGCTGACCGTCTTCAACTGCTCGATCGCCGCCGGTCGATAGACGTCGGTCGATACGGTCAGCACTTTTTTCTTCCGTTCGTCGATCAGCCACTTGGCCAGTTTGGCGGCCGTAGTGGTCTTGCCGGCACCTTGAAGGCCGGCCAGCAGAATGACTGCCGGCGGCTGCACCGCGAGGTCGAAATCGCGCGCAACGGCCGGCAAGTCACCCCCCATCAGCATCGTCAGTTCGCGATGAACGACGCCGACCAGCGCCTGCCCGGGCGTCAGGCTGCCGACGACCTCCTCGCCCATCGCCTTTTCCTTGACCCGAGCGACAAAATCGCGCACGACCGGCAGCGCAACGTCGGCCTCCAAGAGGGCGACGCGCACTTCGCGCAGCATTTCCTGCGTATTGGCTTCGGTCAGTCGCGCCTGGCCCCGCATCGTTTTGACGACGCGGGCCAGTCGATCGGTCAGTGAGTCCAGCATGGGGAGAGGTCGCACGCGCGCTGCCCGGCGCGTGCTATATAAATAGCCATGACAGCGAGTGGATTCTACGGGGCTGGGGCTGCCGTCGTGGCGACTGCCTATCTTGCACTCGGTTGGATGACCTGGCGTTCGCTCGATGATCCCGCGCGTGGTGCGCGCTGGCGTGCGGCGCTGCTGCCGCTGCTGGCCCTGGCCCATGCGGTGCTGCTGATCTCTGCGATCGGCGGTGCCGCGGAATTCCGCTTCGGGTTTGCGCAAGCGCTGTCGGCCACACTGCTGCTGGCGGTGATTGTTCTCTGGGCGGAGGGTATGTTCGTGCCTGTACGTGCCCTTGACGTCATCGTATTGCCGGCCGCTGCGCTCTGTGTTCTGCTGCCGGCGGTCTTCCATGGGGCACCGGTCGCCGAACGTGCCGATTCTTCCGCGCTGAGGCTGCACCTGATGGTCGCGATGGCTGCATATAGCCTGCTCACCATCGCCGCCCTGCACGCGCTGCTGATGGCGCTGCTCGACCGCCGCCTGCATGCGCCGCTCGATGCACCGACCCGCGGGCTGGCCCGCATCTTCCGACAGTTGCCATCGCTGCTCGCTCTGGAGAAGATCCTGTTCAGGCTGATCGGCGCCGGATTTCTGCTTCTGACAGCGACCTTGATCACCGGCGTTTTCTTTTCCGAGGCGCTGTTCGGCCGCGCGCTTCGCTTCGAGCACAAGACGGTTTTCACCATTGCATCGTGGCTGGTATTCGCCGGCCTGTTACTCGGGCGTATCGTATTCGGCTGGCGTGGGCGAACAGCCTTGCGCTGGACCTTTACCGGTTTCCTGATGCTGCTGCTGGCCTATGTCGGCAGTCGCTTCGTCCTCGAGGTCATACTCGGCAGGGTCTGATGGGGCGAATTCTGTTCTTCGTGCTGCTTGGCGTCGCCTTGTACGTCGGCTTCCGCATGTTTCGTTCGGCGCGCAAACGCGGTGACAACGCGCCGGCGCCGAAGCCCGGTGGCTCGAGTGAACCGATGATCCGCTGTGCGCATTGCGGGCTGAACCTGCCGCGCTCGGAGGCGATTGCCGTCGCCGGGCGCCATTACTGCAGCGAATCGCATCAGCGCCTGCATGAAGAGCGCCGATGAGCGCCGAGGTCGGCTTCGAGCGTGATGATGACAGCGGCGCCACGCCCTGGCGCACGCTGCAGTATCTAGCGCTGACGCGGCTCGTCATCGCGATTGCATTGCTGCTGTCGATCGGGGCGTTCGGCACCACCGTCAAGGGCTGGTCGAGCCCCGCATATCTGATTGCTGCGGGGATCTATTTCATCAGCGCCGCGACGCTGGCGGTCGGCGCGATGTACGTTCGCCGCAACTCCGTTGGGCAAACCGCGGCGCAGATCGCTGTTGACCTGGTCCTGATTTCTGCATTGATGGTGGCCAGCGGCGGCCTGCGCGGCGGGTTGGTCGTGCTGTATCTGCTGCCCGTGGCGGGTGCCTCGTTGCTGCTTCCCACCGCCGCCGTGTTTTCCGTCTGTTCGCTGGTGGTCATCACGATCCTGCTCGACACCCTTGTCCGTGCGCTGGTGGCGGAGGGTTCGGAGGCGTCGGTCTTCCAGGCCGGGCTATATGGTGTGATGATGTTTGCCGTCACCGCACTGCTGCGGCTGCTGGCGCAGCGCCTGTCGGCGCAGGAGCAGCTGGCACTGCAACGCGGCCGCAATCTGCACAATCAGCTGGCGATCAACCGGCTGGTCATCGCGCAGCTGGAGCAGGGCGTCGTGGTGGTCGACGCTGACACCAAGGTACGCGCAAACAACCGCTCCGCGCGCATGCTTTTCGGCATGAAGCCGGAAGCGCAACTGACCGGAGAACGGCTCACCTCGATTGGGCAATTGGTGGCGCTCGTGAGGGCCTTCGAGCACTGGCGCAACAGTGATGTTGGCGATGGCGGGCGGCGGACCGCAGTCGTCGAACTGGCCGACCTCGGGCTGCGGGTGCGCTTCGTGCGGCCGGCGGTCAGCCACAGCGACGAATTCGTGATCTTCCTCGAGGATCTGCGAGCGCTGGACGAGCGTGCGCAGCAGCTGAAGCTGGCGTCGATGGGGCGGCTGACGGCATCGATCGCGCACGAGATCCGCAACCCGCTGGCGGCGATCAGCCACGCCAGCCAGCTGCTGCTGGAGGATGCACAGGAGAAGGGAACGCGCCGGCTGTCGGTGATCGTGCGCGAGAACACCTTGCGGCTGAACCGGCTGGTCGACGACATCCTGCGGGTGGCGCGACGCGAGGCGCCGCTCGGTGATGAAATCGAACTGGCCGACTTCGTACCAAGCTGGCTGCGGGACTTCGTCGCCGAGCGCTCATTGTCGCCGGACCGGGTTGCGCTGGAGGCGCCGGCCGGCGTTCGCGTCAAATTCGAGCAATCACATCTGCGGCAGGTGCTCTACAACCTGCTCGACAACGCGTTGCGTTACAGCAGCGAGAAGGCCGGCGCGGTGCGCTTGGTCGTGGCGTCCCAGCGCGATGGCCCGGTGCTGTGGGTTCTCGACGACGGACCCGGGGTTGCCGAAGGTGCGCGCGGTTTGCTGTTCGAGCCGTTCAATACGACCCACGCCAAGGGTACCGGCCTCGGGCTTTATATCGCTCGCGAATTCTGTCTGGCCAATCGATGCGATCTTGCCTACGGCGAGTGCAAATCCACCGAAGGCACGACCCGACACGGCTTTGTCGTGCGCTTTTCCACCGGCCAGACGGTTGCTGCGCAGGAGGCCGATTTCCTCGATACGATCGTTCCTTATGAGTGAACCCAGACGCGAGGCTGCCGTGGCCGACGCCGCCGTCGAACGCCGCACCCCCGCCGTGCTGGTCGTTGACGACGAGGCCGACCTGCGCGAACTGCTATCGCTGACACTTGGCCGACTGGGGCTCGATGTTGACGTGGCGGAGTCCGTTGCTGCGGCGCGCGAACTGCTCGGGCGCAACCGCTATGCGCTTTGCCTGACGGATATGCGGCTGCCGGACGGAAGCGGCATCGAACTCGTGCGGCAGGTTGCCGCGGGCAGCGGCACGCCGATCGCGGTCATCACTGCCTTCGGCAGCGCCGAGAACGCGGTGGCGGCCCTGAAAGCGGGGGCTTTTGATTACCTGGCCAAGCCGGTTGATCTGGACCAGTTGCGGCTACTGGTGCGCTCGGCGCTCGCCCGGCCGGCTGCCGATGGCGCGACGCCGTCGCCGCAGGCGCGCGCGATCGACCGCTTGCACGGCGACGCGCCGGCGATGAATCAGTTGCGTTCGATGATCGAGCGACTGGCGCACAGCATGGCGCCGGTCGCCATCTACGGCGAGTCGGGCAGCGGCAAGGAACTGGTCGCGCGGGCCATTCACGACGCCTCGGCGCGACGCCTACTGCCTTTCGTTGCGGTCAACTGCGGCGCGATTCCCGAGGCGCTGATGGAAGCCGAGTTCTTCGGCTACAAGAAGGGCGCCTTCACCGGCGCTGATCGCGACCGTGACGGCTTCTTCCATGCCGCTGTGGGCGGCACGCTGTTCCTCGATGAAGTCGCCGAGTTGCCGTTGTCGATGCAGGTCAAGTTGCTGCGTGCCATCCAGGAGCGGCGTGTGCGCAAGGTCGGCTCGACCACCGAGGACCCGGTCGATGTGCGCATCCT
The DNA here is from genome assembly GCA_041611275.1 of Burkholderiaceae bacterium. Taxonomy (GTDB): domain Bacteria; phylum Pseudomonadota; class Gammaproteobacteria; order Burkholderiales; family Burkholderiaceae_F; genus JADJWR01. The sequence goes on along the minus strand of JBFINI010000007.1, from coordinate 15,799 downwards.
CAGTGCAACGCATCAGGATTTGGGCAAGCTGGTCGCTGTCGGCCGTTTCCGCCAGGATCTCTATTACCGGCTTAATGTGATCGAGCTGCATGTGCCCAGCCTGCGCCAGCGGTCCGGAGATATACCGGCGCTAGCCGAAGCGATCCTCGAACGCTTCGCCCAGCGCGGCGGCGAGCGGGCCCGCCTGTCGCCCGACGCGTTGCGCGAACTGCAGGCATACCCGTTCCCGGGCAACGTGCGCGAACTGGAGAACGTGCTTGAGCGCGGTGTGGCGCTTGCCGCCGGTCGCGAGCTGACGGCTGCGGACCTGATGCTGCCGGTGGTTGACGCGTTGCCGGCGGACGGTGCGGCGGACGAGGCGGCCGGCGTAGTGGAAACGGTCGGCCCGGCGCCGGCGGCGGCAGCGAGAGCTGAAGCCCACGTGCTGCACGGTGACGACTGTCCTGCCGATCTGCCTGCCTATCTCGATGCCGTGGAAGCGTCGGCACTGCGTGCGGCGCTGCGCAGGACCGGCGGCAACCGCACGGCCGCCGCGCAGCTGCTGGGTATTACTTTCCGGCAATTGCGCTATCGCATGCAACGGCTCGACCTCAAGGTGTGAGCGCTAGGCCACTGCAGGTGGATGCCGATGGCTGGGCTGTGGGAGTTCAGCGGCGGCCAACGAACAACTTTGACGCGCGCCCGCCGGGCGCGATGATTGAACTGCTGGTCCTGCACAACATCAGTCTGCCGCCGGGACGATTCGGCACTGGCTGCATCGAGCAGCTGTTCTGCAACGAGCTGGACTGCCAGGTTCACCCATTCCTGGTTCATCTGACTGGTTTGTGCGTGTCGTCGCACTTCCTGATCGCACGCGATGGTCAGATCACCCAGTTTGTCAGTTGTGCCGACCGCGCATGGCACGCTGGCGCATCGAGCTTTGGGGGCCGTGTCGGCTGCAATGATTTTTCAGTCGGCATTGAAATTGAAGGGACCGACTTCACGGCCTTTGAGCCGCCTCAGTACGTTGCTCTGGCCGGGCTGACGAGCGCGCTGCGGGCCGCGCTGCCGTTGCGGGCTGTGCGAGGACACAGCCACATCGCCGGCGGACGCAAGACTGATCCGGGGCCAATGTTCGAATGGGCACGTTTCGCGCGCGAAGCGCGGTTGCCGACCAGCTGGCTGCCCGACGCCTGAACGCGGCACGGTGCAAGGCAATTTTGCGCCGACCGCACTGATCAGTGACGCGCGAATTGTCGACTCAAGCTCCGCCGGCCTGCCGCTGCCGCGTTTTCTCTCTGCACGAATCTGCTCCGAGCGAGTCCGGCAGAGTTTTTTTCCGCGCGGATGGTTGAGTTCGGCCGCGTCATCCCCTATGATCCGCCCCACTAAAGCTTGTGCGCCGATAGACTAAGAACACAATATATTGGGTCTCAGGTCGGCAAGCGATGGGCATTGATGAGCCTGCCGGCCGTGCCGAGTCGGTCGATGCCGGCTTGAAGGGCGGCGAAGTAGACAACAACACCTTGTATGCGCGGCAAGGCTGCGCAACAAGCAACAAGACGGACAGGCGCGGCCGGGCGACGCCGCCGCTGTCGGACACGGAGGCAAGATGCAGTTAGAGCACGCGGGCGTTCATGGCGCAACTTCGGGCGCATCGGCGCAATCGAGGCCGGCGACGTTCGAGCACGGTGTTAGCCGCGTGGTCGCCACCTCGTATGCGGACTACAAGATCATCCGGCGCAACGGGTCGGTCGTTGGCTTCGAGCCGAGCAAGATTGCGGTGGCGATGACCAAGGCGTTTCTCGCCGTCCGCGGCAGCCAGGCAGCGGCATCCAGCGCGGTGCGCGACCAGGTCGAAAAGCTGACCGGCCACGTGGTGGGCGCATTACTCCGACGGCAGCCAGCCGGCGGAACGTTCCACATCGAGGATGTCCAGGATCAGGTCGAGCTGTCGCTGATGCGCGACGGCGCGCACGACGTCGCTCGCGCCTACGTGCTGTACCGCGAGAAGCGGGCGCAGGAGCGCGCGCGGCTGAAGAAGGAGCAGGCTGCGGCCGAGCCTCCGCTGTCGATGATCGAAGACGGCCGCCGTGTCCCCCTCGATCTGATGCGGATTCGCGACCTGGTCGAATCGGCTTGTGTCGGCCTGACGGGTCACGTCTACGCCGAATCGATCGTCGGCGAGACGGTGAAGAACCTTTATGACGGGGTGCCGTTCGAGGAGGTGGTCAAGTCCGCCATCCTTTCGGCACGGGCGCTGATCGAGAAGGATCCCGCCTACTCCTACGTCACGGCCCGGCTGCTGCTGCACACAGTGCGCCATGAGGTGCTCGGTGAGGAAGTCGCCCAGGAAGCGATGGATCGCCGTTACGCCGAGTATTTCCCCGAGTTCATCAGGCATGGCATCGGCGTGGAGCTGCTCGACGACCGGCTCGCACAGTTTGATCTGGAGCGGCTGGGCCGGGCGCTGCGGCCGGAATGCGACCTGCAGTTCAACTACCTCGGCCTGCAGACACTGTACGACCGCTACTTCTTGCACCATGACGGCCGCCGCTTCGAACTGCCGCAGGCGTTCTTCATGCGGGTGGCGATGGGGCTGGCTATCAATGAGATCGACCGCGAAGATCGGGCCATCGAGTTCTACAAAGTCCTGTCGAGCTTCGACTTCATGAGTTCGACGCCAACGCTGTTTAATAGCGGAACCCGCCATTCGCAGCTGTCGTCTTGTTACCTGACCACGGTCGCCGATGACCTCGATGGCATCTACGAGGCGATCAAGGAGAACGCCTTGCTCGCCAAGTATGCCGGCGGCCTGGGCAACGACTGGACGCCGGTGCGGGCGCTCGGTAGCCACATCAAGGGCACCAACGGGAAGAGCCAGGGCGTTGTGCCGTTCCTGAAAGTGGTCAACGACACCGCGGTGGCCGTCAACCAGGGCGGCAAGCGCAAGGGCGCCGTGTGCTGCTATCTGGAGACGTGGCACCTCGATATCGAGGAGTTCCTGGAACTGCGGAAGAACACCGGCGACGACCGCCGCCGCACGCACGACATGAATACCGCGAACTGGATCCCGGACCTGTTCATGAAGCGGGTGACGGAAGCTGGCGAATGGACGCTATTTTCACCGTCGGACTGCCCAGACCTGCACGAGAAGACCGGCCATGCGTTCGAGGTGGCGTACCTCGGCTACGAGGAGAAAGCGGCGCGGGGCGAGATCAAGCTGTTCAAAAGGATTCCGGCGCTGACCTTGTGGCGCAAGATGCTCACGATGCTGTTCGAAACCGGGCATCCGTGGATCACCTTCAAGGACGCCTGCAACCTGCGCTCGCCGCAGCAGCACGTCGGCACCATTCACAGCTCCAATCTTTGCACCGAGATCACCCTGAATACCTCGGGCGCGGAGATTGCAGTGTGCAACCTGGGCTCAGTCAACCTGCCGGCGCACATGATTGCCGACGGACAGGGCGGCTACCAACTCGATCGTCCCAAGCTGGCGCGGACCATCGGCACGGCAATGCGGATGCTCGACAACGTCATCGACATCAACTACTACGCGGTCGGCAAGGCGCGCAATGCCAACCTGCGCCACCGGCCGGTCGGCCTGGGCATCATGGGCTTCCAGGACTGCCTGCACATGATGCGCGTGCCCTACGCCTCGGAAGCGGCAATCGAGTTTGCCGACCGCAGCCAGGAAGCCGTCTGCTACTACGCGTACTGGGCCTCGACCGAGCTGGCGGCCGAGCGCGGGCGCTATTCGTCGTTTGCCGGCTCGCTCTGGGATCGCGGCATCCTGCCGCAGGACACGCTGGCGCTGCTGGCGGAGAGCCGCGGCGGCCATGTTGAGGTCGACATGGTCTCGACGATGGACTGGGACGCCCTGCGCGAACGCGTCCGCGAATTCGGCATGCGCAACTCGAACTGCGTGGCGATCGCGCCGACGGCGACGATCTCCAACATTATCGGGGTCGATGCCAGCATCGAGCCGACCTTCCAGAACCTGTTCGTCAAGAGCAACCTGTCCGGCGAGTTCACGGTCGTCAACGAGCATCTGGTCCGTGACCTGAAGGAGCTCGGGCTGTGGGACGAACTGATGGTGGCCGACATCAAGCACTACGACGGCTCGCTGGCCCGGATCGACCGCATCCCGGCCGATGTTCGGCGGCTATACGCGACCGCCTTCGAGATCGAGCCCCGATGGCTGATCGAGTGCGCGGCGCGGCGGCAGAAATGGATCGACCAGGCGCAATCGCTCAATATCTACATGGCAGGCGCATCGGGCAAGAAGCTGGACGACACGTACCGGCTGGCCTGGCAGCGCGGCCTGAAGACCACCTACTACCTGCGCACACTCGGCGCGACCCAGGCCGAAAAATCGACCGGCACGCGGGCCGGGCAGCTCAATGCCGTGCCGACAGGCCAGGCAACGTCGAGTGCAGCGGCAAGCGAAGGCGGCCAAGTCTGCATGCTGCGGCCAGGCGACGCCGGTTTCGCCGACTGCGAGGCGTGCCAGTAGCCGCCAAGCGACCAACAACGACAAGAGGAGGATCCTGCATGCTCGCCTGGGACGACGCGACCCCCGGACCCCGCCCGCCGCGGTCGTCGGCTACCGATGCGCTACGCCCGGAGTCTGAGACACCGCCGTCCGGGCGCCGGAACCCGCCCGATACGCGGCGTGTGAACGCCGCCGACAAGCGGATCATCAACGGTCGCACCGACGTCAACCAGTTGGTCCCCTTCAAGTACAAATGGGCGTGGGACAAGTATCTCGCCACCTGCGCCAATCACTGGATGCCGCAGGAGATCAACATGTCCCGCGACATCGCCCTGTGGAAGAACCCTGCCGGCCTGACCGAGGACGAGCGCCGCATCGTCAGACGCAATCTCGGCTTCTTCGTCACGGCCGACTCGCTGGCCGCCAACAACATCGTGCTCGGCACCTACCGCCATATCACGGCGCCAGAGTGCCGGCAGTTTCTGCTGCGCCAGGCATTCGAAGAAGCGATCCACACCCACGCCTACCAGTACATCGTCGAATCGCTGGGACTGGACGAGGGGGAGATCTTCAACGCCTATCACGAGGTCGCCTCGATCCGCGCCAAGGACGAGTTCCTGATCCCTTTCATCGACACGCTGACCGATCCGAACTTCGCCACCGGCACGCTTGAGAACGACCAGGAGCTGCTGAAAAGCCTGATCGTCTTTGCCTGCCTGATGGAAGGCCTTTTCTTCTATGTCGGTTTTGCCCAGATCCTGTCGCTGGGCCGGCAGAACAAGATGACCGGCGCGGCCGAGCAGTATCAGTACATCCTTCGCGACGAATCGATGCACTGCAACTTCGGCATCGACCTGATCAACCAGATCAAGCTCGAGAACCCGCAGCTGTGGACGACGGCGTTCCGCGAGGACATCCGCAGCCTGTTCCGGCGCGCGGTCGAACTGGAGTACGCCTACGCGGAAGACACGATGCCGCGCGGCGTGCTCGGCCTGAACGCGCCCATGTTCAAGGGCTACCTGAGCTACATCGCCAACCGCCGCGCCCTGCAAATCGGCATCGAGCCGCTGTTTGCTGCCGAGGAGAACCCGTTTCCGTGGATGAGCGAGATGATTGACCTGAAGAAGGAACGCAACTTCTTCGAGACGCGGGTGATCGAGTATCAGACCGGTGGCGCGCTGAGCTGGGAGTAAGCGAAGTGGATGTCGAATTCGGTCCATCTCATGCGTATTCATGAGATGAGGTCGACGACTGAGTTGCGCGCGCGTTGAAGAAATCGAACAACTCGCGCGTGAAATACACGAAAATGCTTGCGAGCGAAATTGATTGAGAGTAAAAAGCGAACTCATGTTGAGTTGCTCGATTCGTTGATCCAAACAGCGAACTTCGATCACGGCATTGAACTCTGACAGCCACCTTAGACGCTTCATCGTCACCGACACACGACGAATCGCAATCGGGACATCTAGGTCTTGCGGCGTCGTTCCCTCTCTGAAAATCGGGGCCTTCGCGAGGTCCCGCCAAGCTGACTTCTCTACGATTTCTTATGCTGGCCTTGTGCCGGCGTTGTCTTTGCGCGTGCGCCGGGCCCTGCCCATGCCGCCGCGCGGTGCCGAATTCATCAGCGTCAGCGGTCTTCGCACTGACCGTTCCGCGCTCTTCTCGGATATGCGCCCATCAAAACGCACTTCTGGGGTTGCCGCGGCGACAGAGCTTCCGCATGCGCCGATGAATAGCCCGAGCCCGGCCTGAACTGGCCACTTCGGGTTTGCTCATCAACCCTCTGTCAATGGAGAAAACTATGGCAACGAAGAAAACTGCGAAGAAGGCCGCCAAGAAAACGGCCAGGAAGGCAGCCAAGAAAACGGCGAAGAAAGCGACGGCGAAGAAGACCGCCAAGAAGGCGACGAAGAAGAAGACCGCCAAGAAAGCCGCGAAGAAAAAGACCGCGAAGAAGAAGACCGCGAAGAAGGCTGCGAAAAAGACTGCCAAGAAAGCGGCCAAGAAAGCCGCGAAGAAGACCACTAAAAAAAAAGTAGCTAGAAAGGCTGCGAAGAAACCGGCCGCCAAGAAAAAGGCGGCCAGGAAGCCTGCGAAGAAGAAGGCTGCCGCCAAACCCGCGGCAGCCGCACCGGCGGCTGCGGCTCCCGGCGCGAAAACGGCGCTGAATCCAGCGGCCGCATGGCCGTTCCCGACCGGCAGCCGTCCGTAAGGCTACAAAGCTCTGTCTTTGCCTCTCTGCGGGCGCTGAGGGACTCAGCGCCCGTTTTTTTTGCTGTTCCTGCCCCGCTAGAATCGACCGCGTCTCCCCGCCGCATCCGCCTTCATGCTTCTGGCCGACATCGCCGATTTCCTGCTGCAAACCCTGGCGGTGATCATTGGCGTGACACTGCTTGCGCGCGCCTATATGTCCTATCTGGGCATGCCGGCGCGAAACCCGTTGGCGCAGTTCGCAATCGCGCTGACCGATTGGATTGTTTCGCCGCTGCGGCGAGTGGTGCCGGGCGCCGGCCGTTTCGACGGGGCAACGGTGCTGGCGGCGCTGCTGATCGCGCTGGTGTTTCTGGCCTTACGGCTGCTGTTGATCGGCGCTGGACCTGGCAGTTGGCCCTGGTCCGGGCTGCTTCTAATGGCATTGCTGCAGTTGCTGCGCTGGGCACTTTATCTGGTGCTCTGGCTCACCCTGCTGCACGTGGTCCTGAGCTGGGTGAACCCGCATGCTCCGATTGCACCTGCCGTATCGATGCTCGTGCGTCCCTTTCTGGCGCCGTTTCAGCGGGCGCTGCCGCTGGTCGGCGGTTTCGATTTGTCACCGATCGCGGTAATTCTGATCGTCAACGTGATGCTGATCGTGCTGGGCCGCAGCGGCTTCTAGCCGGGCGGATTACCAGGGCCGGAAGCCGAACGATTCGCTGAACCGGTCGGCAATCTCGGCTCGATCGGCCACGTGATTCTGGGCGCCGCTGCACTCGATCTTCAGCGCTCCCATCACCGAGCCCAGGCGGCCGGTCGTCTCCCAGTCAAGGGCATTGGCCAGGCCGTAAAGGAGGCCAGCGCGATAGGCGTCACCGCAGCCAGTCGGATCGACGATGCGACGGGTGTGTGCGACCGGGACGTGGATGGCTCGCCCGGCCGTGTAGATGTCGGACCCCTGGCTCCCGCGCGTCACGATCAGTGCAGCGACCTTGTGCGCCAGCGTATCGATCGACTTGCCGGTCTTCTCCACGATCAGCTGCGCTTCATAATCGTTCAGGACCACGACCTCGGCACGGTCGAAGAAGCCATCGATTTCGTCGGCATCGAACATCGGCAGACCCTGGCCTGGATCGAAGATGAATGGGATGCCGAGCTCGGCGAACTGGTCCGCATGGGCAAGCATGCCGTCACGACCGTCCGGGGCGACGATGCCGAGCTTGACCGACCCGTCGCCCGGCACCGCATTCAGATGGGAGAACGACATCGCACCGGGGTGAAACGCCGTGATCTGGTTATCGTCAAGGTCGGTGGTGATGAAGGCCTGAGCCGTGAAGCTGTCATCGATCTGCCGCAGGTGCGTGCGCGCGATGCCCAGGGCGGCGAGGCGTTCCATGTAGGCGGAGGCGTCGCTGCCGACGGTGGCCATCGGCAGCGGATCGCCGCCGATTAGTTTCAGGTTGTAGGCGATGTTGCCCGCAGTGCCGCCATATTCGCGGCGCAGCTGCGGCACCAGAAAGGCGACATTCAGGATGTGGACCTTGTCAGGAAGGATATGGTCCTTGAACCGTCCCCGGAAGACCATGATCGAGTCGAAAGCGATCGAACCGCAGATCAGCGTACTCATGGGTGTTGTGTGCTCATCGTCCGGCGAACGGGCGAAGGTGGCGGCGATGGAGATTCCACCGTCGGGGATCAGAGATAAAAGGGGTAAACGACAAATCCGGCCGCACTCAGGCCGCGCGCTTCGAACGCAATGCTGATCGTCAGGTCGGCGCCCGGCGCGAGCCCGGCGAGCAAGTGCGCCTGTGGGTCCGCCTGCCCGGCCAGATAGTCGACTGGTGCGAACACTTTGCGGGCGACCGTCCGGTTCAGGGTATCGGTCAGTGTCAACTCGATCGCCGGCAGGGCGAGCGTATAGGCGCCGCGGTTGCGAACGACGGCAGAAAGCTCGAAAGCGCTGGTGCCCGGCAATGCCTGCAGTTCACTGCCGACGACGGCGAGCAACTCGCCGCGCGCTGGCCAGTTCACCATGCAGCGGAAGACCTTGCACAGCTGAACCAGCGCGGGACGACTCTGTGGAAGCTTGACGAGAATATCGGCGCGGAACAGCGCCGCAAGCTGTGCCAGCGCCAGCAACGCGAGCAGCACCGCGCCGCTGCCGAACAGAATCGAGAAGCCGCGTCGGCGCGTCGACGACTCGTCACGCAAGAACGACGGGGCGGCCGGCTCCGCCTCCCGCTGCTCGGCGACCGCCTCGAGCGGTTCGATGTGACCGAACGGTGCGCCCGCGCTGGTGCTTTCGTTGTCCGGGATCGCTGTGGCCACGAGCTCGGGCTCGGCGTTCATCGCCGCATCGGCGATCGACGTCGCCGATGAATCGGCGTCAGACGGCTCAGGAAGTTCTGCGTCGCGACCGGTCTGCGCCTTGTCGGCTGGCGGGGATTCCTGCGGCGGCCGCGATTCCGCCGGCGCAGCGTCGGCTCTCGGCGCTGCGAAGGGGGGGGGCGCCGTGGTGCCGACGTGCGTCCCCGCCGCCGGCATGGCAGGCGTCTGGTTCCCCGCCGGCAGCACGACATCGTCAATGTAGCTGAGCGTGCCGATGGCATCGAATACATGCTGGCAGGCACCGCACCGGACCAGCCCGCCGCGCAGCTTCAACTGGTCGGCGACGACGCGAAAGAGCGCATGGCAGTTCGGGCAGCGGGTGGCAAGCGCCATGATCGGATCGAAGGGTTCTACTGACTCAGCGACGACGGAAACCGGCCAGACATACCCATCCCTCGTCGGCTTCCCATACCGCCAGCGGTAGCGCTGGATCGACCGTCGCGTAAGCGTCGATCAGCTCGCCGGCCTGACGCTGCAAGATGCCGGAAAGAACAAGCGCACCGCCCGCCGCGACGCGCGCGAGCAGCATCGGCGCCAGCAGCCGCAGTGGGTTGGCAAGGATATTGGCGAGCACGAGATCGAAGGTTCCGCCTGGCACATCGTCCGGCGCAGTGTACCGAGCGAGCACCGCGTTGCGTTCGCTGTTGGCCCGCGCGGCGACGAGCGCCTGCGGGTCGATGTCGATGCCGACGACTTCGCGCGCGCCGAGCCTGGCTGCGGCGATCGCCAGTAGACCGGAGCCGCAGCCGTAATCGAGCACGCGACCGCTTGGCCGATTTTCCAGCAGCCATTTCAGGCACAAGCGGGTGGTCGGGTGAGTGCCAGTGCCGAAGGCCACGCCCGGATCAAGACGGATGTTGATTGCATCGGGCTGCGGCGGATCGGCCCAGCTTGGCACGATCCACAACCCGGCGCCAATCCGCGTTGGCGGAAACTGCGCCTGCGTCAACTGCACCCAGTCGACATCGTCGAGCAGGCGCTGCACAGCGATTTCGGGGATTCGCGTGCCGAGCGCGTCTGCGGTCACGGCGATCAACTGCGCCGGATCGACGCCGGCAGGCAGTAGGATCAGCAGTCGGTTGTGGCGCCAGATCGGGCGCGCGGGCTCCTCGCCGGGTTCGCCGTACAGCGGCGATTCGTCGTCGGTGTCGGCCTCGGCGTCTTCAAGAGAAACGGCCAGTGCGCCGGCGTCGAGCAGTGCATCCGACAGGGCCTCGGCGCGGTCAGCGTCGGCCAGCAGGATGATCTCTCTCAACATGGGTCTTGGAACCGGGAAGGGCTGCTCGCTGTGCGCTAGAAGTTGCTGCCCTCATCGCTGCGCCGCTTGGTGTTGCTGCGCTCAACCTGGCTTCGGCGAACGGGCGGCGAGACGTTTTTCCAGGTAGTGGATGCTGGTGCCGCCCTGGACGAACTTCTCATCGACCATCAATTCGCGATGCAGAGGGATGTTGGTGAGAATGCCTTCGACGACCATTTCCGAAAGCGCGACCGACATGCGTGCCAACGCCTGGGCTCGGTTGTCCCCATAGCAGATCAGCTTGCCGATCATCGAGTCGTAATTTGGCGGCACGAAGTAGCCGCTGTAAGCATGCGAATCGACGCGCACGCCGGGACCGCCGGGCGCGTGCCAAGCGGTGATGCGGCCCGGGCTCGGGGTGAACCGGTACGGATCCTCGGCATTGATGCGGCATTCGATCGCTGCACCGCGCAGCGTGATGTCGCGCTGGCGGAACGCAAGTTTCTCGCCGGCGGCGATGCGGATCTGCTGCTGCACCAGGTCGATACCGGTCACCATTTCGGTCACCGGATGTTCGACCTGCAGCCGCGTGTTCATCTCGATGAAGAAGAACTCGCCGTTCTCGTAGAGAAACTCGAAGGTGCCGGCACCGCGGTAGCCGATTCGGCGGCACGCGTCAGCGCAGCGATCACCGATGCGTTCGATCAACTTGCGCGGGATCCCCGGGGCGGGCGCCTCCTCGATGATCTTCTGGTGCCGACGTTGCATCGAGCAGTCGCGCTCGCTGAGCCAGACGGCGTTGCGATACTGGTCGGCGAGGACCTGAATCTCGATGTGGCGCGGGTTCTCAAGGAACTTCTCCATGTAGACGGCCGGATTGCCAAAGGCTGTCAATGCTTCCTGCCGCGTCAAGTTCACTGCGCCGACCAGAGCCGCTTCGGTGTTGACCACGCGCATACCGCGCCCGCCGCCACCGCCGGCAGCCTTGATGATTACCGGATAGCCGATCGAGCGGGCCACGCGAACAATCTCGCGCGCGTCGTCAGGAAGCGCGCTGGCCGACCCCGGAACGGTGGGCACGCCAGCGTCGATCATTGCCTGTTTGGCGGACACCTTGTCGCCCATCAGCCGGATCGATTCCGGCCGCGGCCCGATGAAGACGAATCCGCTCTTCTCCACCCGCTCGGCGAAGTCGGCGTTCTCCGATAGGAAGCCGTAGCCGGGGTGGATTGCTTCGGCATCGGTGACCTCTGCCGCGCTGATGATCGCCGGGATGTTCAGGTAACTGTCCTTTGACGGGGGTGGCCCGATGCACACCGATTCGTCAGCAAGCTTGACGTACTTGGCATCGGTGTCGGCCTGCGAATGAACGACGACCGTGGTGATGCCCATCTCGCGGCAGGCGCGCTGGATGCGCAGTGCGATTTCGCCGCGATTTGCGATCAGGATCTTTCCGAACATGCTGCAGGCGTATTCAGTCGGTCGCCGGCGGTCATGCGACGGCCGGCTGTTCTTCTCTAGCCGATGATGAACAGCGGCTGGCCGTATTCGACCGGCTGGCCGTTCTCGACCAAGACTTCCTTGACTTCGCCCGCGACCTCGGCCTCGATCTCATTGAGCAGCTTCATCGCTTCGATGATGCAAAGCGTGTCGCCGGGCTTGACTGTCTGGCCGACGTCGACAAACGACTTGGCGCCGGGGCTGGGCGAGCGGTAAAAAGTACCGACCATCGGTGACTTGACAATATTGCCTGCGGCCGGCGCTACGCCGGCGTTCCCCGTCGCCAATCCGGCCGCGGGCGCGGCCGTCACTGGCGCCAGCACGGTCTGCACAGCGGGCGTCGGTGCAGGAGCCGAGGCCGCTGCCGGGGCGTGCTTGACGATCCTGACCTTGTCTTCGCCCTCGGTAACTTCAATTTCTGCGATGCCGGACTCGGCGACGAGATCGATCAGGGTCTTCAGTTTGCGCAAATCCATGAATCCTCCAGCGCTGGCGCACTGATTGTTCAGGACGGTGCCTGATCGAGCGCGAATTGCAGCGCGCAGCGGTAACCCGCCGGGCCAAGGCCGGCAACAACGCCAACTGCCAGATTGGCGAGGTAGGAGTGGTGGCGAAAATCCTCGCGTCGGTGCACGTTCGACAGGTGCACCTCGATGAACGGGATTGCGACGCTGGCGAGCGCGTCGCGCAGGGCAATACTGGTATGCGTGAGCGCGCCGGCGTTGATAACGATGAAGTCGACGCCTTCGCCCGGTGCTGCCTGAACGCGGTCGATGAGCGCACCCTCGGAATTGCTCTGGAAGAAGGAAACTGTCGCCTGTCGCTGGTCAGCGAGTACTGACAATTCGCGCTCGATATCGGCCAGCGTCGCTCGGCCGTAAACATCCGGTTCGCGCGTGCCCAACAAATTCAAGTTCGGGCCGTTCAGTATGAGGACATTCCGGGCCATAGCGAGGCCGAAGTCGAATGGAAAAAGGCCGCTTTGGGCCAAAATGAGGCCAGATTCTGTTCTTTTCGGGCCGCGGTGTCAAAGAAACGCGTTGGCCTCAGCGCAAGACCCGTCCCAGCCAACGGTGCAGTTGCTCGCGACTGACCTGGCCCGCATGCCGCTCACGGACGCGACCCTCGGCGTCAATGAGGACGGTGAAAGGCAACACGCTGCCCGTGTTGCCCAGCGCTCGATAGAGCTCGCTGCCGCCGGCTCCGGCGACGAGCAAAGGCAAGGTCAGCCGGTACTTGTCTCGAAAAGCAGCGATCTTCGCAGCGCTGTCGATACCCAAGCCGATCACTTCGACCCCGCGCTCACGGAATTCGTCGCGCACCTGCTGCAGGTGCGGCATTTCTTCCACGCAGGGCGGGCACCAGGTCGCCCAGAAATTCACGATCAGCGGTCGGCCGCGCCATTGCGCCAGCGGTTGCGCGGCGCCGTCGGCATCCGTAAAGGTCGCAGCAAACAATGACGCCGTCGCGTCGTCGGCGGCGCGAGTCGGCTCGGTCCGCCACCAGTTGACTGCCAGGCCCAGCGCGGCAGCAGCGGCGCCGGTGGCGAAGATGATCAGGCCGCCGCGTCGATTCATGCCGGCCGGCCGGGCGACGGCGCCAACAGCGAGCGCATGGCCGTAAGGCCGGCGCGTCCGGATTTCTCGACGGCGGAGAGCGTCGGATCCGACGAGCGGAAACGAGCGGCAATACGAACTGCGTCGGTGGGCAGTACGCTGAGCACGGCCGAGCGTCGCCGACATGGATCCGCAAGCATTCGCGAGGGTACCTGCAGGTGGATGTCCTCGAGCGCACCCGGCGGCTCGCGCGCCTCGTCGACCGTGAAGCGAAGCCCCTCATTGAGGAGGAAGATCTCAACATCCTTGGCGCTGTCGGTGAACAGGTGCAGGTGCAGATCGGAGTGCGCGGTAGCGGTGCCATTGAGCACCGCTCCGACTAGGTGCGGGTTAAAGGGCGCCAGGTACTCCATCAATGCCAGTGCTTCGGCGCGCAATTCCGCCAGCAACGCTGCATGCTGTTCACCGCCGAAGGTGCGCAAGTAGCGGCGCAGTTCGGATTCGACCAGCTCGTTCTCGGGTAACACCCCACGCGGGCTTCCCGCTTCGCCGAGGACCAGTTGTGCGGCCTTGCGCTTGGCGGTGGCGTAATCGCAACCGTCTTCGGCGATCAGGCGGGCCGCGGTCGCCGCCAGTTCGATCGCCAACTCGTCGCGGGCGCCCATTGATGTACCGGACCAGACCATGGGCGCAGTCTAACCAACCGCGCCCTTAAACTAGCCGACCTTCAGTCTGCGGGACAGCGCCTTGCACCTTCACATCCTCGGCATTTGTGGCACTTTCATGGGCGGTGTTGCGCAATTAGCGCTGGCCGCCGGTCACCGCGTCACGGGCTGCGATGCCAGCGTCTACCCGCCAATGAGTGATCTGCTCCGCGCCGCGGGTGTCGAAGTCATCGAAGGCTACACGGCCGAGCAGACCAAGCTAGGCCCCGATCTATTCGTGATCGGCAACGTGATCTCGCGCGGCAACCCGCTGATGGAGGCGATCATGGAGGCGGGCGCACCCTTCATGTCCGGTCCGCAATGGGTCGGCGAGAACCTGCTGCGCGGCCGCTGGGTGCTGGCATTGGCAGGCACCCACGGCAAGACGACGGTCTCGGCGATGCTGGCCGCAGTCCTCGAACATGCGGGGCTGGCGCCAGGCTTCTTGGTCGGCGGCGTACCGGTGGATTTCGGCGTTTCCGCCCGGGCCGGCAACTCGAAATTCTTCGTCATCGAAGCGGACGAGTACGACACGGCCTTCTTCGACAAGCGCAGCAAGTTCGTCCACTATTTCCCGCGTACCGCTGTGTTGAACAATCTCGAATACGATCACGCCGACATCTTCGCCGACTTGGCGGCGATCGAGACCCAGTTCCATCATCTGGTGCGTGGCGTACCGGGCAAGGGCCGTCTGATCGCCAACGGCACGGATGCGGCCATCGCGCGGGTGCTGGCGCGCGGATGCTGGTCGGAACTGGAACGCTTCGGCGTTGCCGACGGCTGGCACGCCGAGTTGATCGAAGAGGGCGCCCAGCATGCCTTTGATGTTGCCTACGGCGAGCGGCGTTTTGGCCGCCTGGTGCTGCCGCTTGCCGGCGGCCACAACCGGGACAATGCGCTGGCGGCGATCGCTGCCGCCCATCACGCTGGTGTCGCCCCGCAAACGGCGATCGAGGCGCTACAGCGCTTCGGCGGTATCAAGCGCCGGCTCGAGGTGCGCGGAATCGTAGCGGGTGTCACCGTTTACGATGATTTCGCCCATCATCCGACCGCCATCGAGACCACGCTGGCGGGATTGCGTCGCCGCGTCGGCGGGGCGCGCATCCTTGCCGTGCTGGAGCCGCGCTCCAACACGATGAAGCTCGGTTCGATGCGCGGGCGCCTGTCGGCAAGCCTGTGCGAGGCGGATCTGACGTTCTGCTTCGGGGCGCGCAGCGGCAAGAACGCGCTTGGCTGGGAGCCTGCGCAGGCGCTCGATTCGCTGGGCAATCGCGCGCGCTGCTTCGATGATCTCGATGCGCTGGTGCAGGCGGTGACGGCCGCGGCGCTGCCAGGCGACCATCTGCTGGTGATGAGCAACGGCGGCTTCGGGGGCGTGCACGGCAAACTGCTGCAGGCGCTGGCCGAGCGGCCGCTGCAGGAGCGCGCAGCGTGATCATGTATCTGCATGGTTTTCGTTCGTCGCCCAAGTCGAACAAGGCGCAGCAGATCTGCGCCAGGCTCACTGAGCGCGGCCGCCTTAACGAATACCTGTGCCCGCATTTGCCGGCATCGCCGAGCGCCGCAGCGCAGATGATCGAGGGCAAAGCAAGTTTGTATGAGCCCGAGGAACTTGCGTTGATCGGCTCGCAGGCGGTGCTAGAAGGCGCCACGCTCAATTTCAATGTGACGGCGGTCGATCCGGATTCCACCATTCCGTCGGTCACGGCCACTCCGCTGCCCTCGGGTGCCACCTTTGTAGATAACG
>JBFINI010000006.1:0-23334 GCA_041611275.1 Burkholderiaceae bacterium | reverse complement strand
TCGCGTTCGAGCACCGCAGCGACGTGGTGAGGACTGCTCGGGTCGGTCGAAAGACGGTCAGGCAATGGCGGCATGCCGGTGGGTTCGTTCATGCAGTCTCCACTTTGATTGGTCAGCACGGGCGGTCCGGCATCTCCAGTCGGCGGACGACAGGGGCCTTCCGCTCAAAGTATGGATTTTCCCCTTTTCCCCTGCTTTCCTGTCGCAGCGCAGCTGCCCGCTTGCGGTGGCAACGCGAAGGCCGGAGTCATGAATGGCTTGGGTCGTATCGTGGCTTTGCCCATCCCGAGCCGGCACCTGATCAGCGCACTTCGCCGGCGATCTCATCTGACCAAACCTTGAAGCTCTTCAGCGTGTTGGGGCCAAACGTGTTGCTGATCGGGACGTCGGCCGCATCGCGGCCGCGAGCGATCAGCACGCGCCCGATGCGCGGTACGTTGTTGCGCGGATCAAACGTGTACCACTGGCCGTCGAGGTAGGCCTCGAACCAGGCGGCGAAGTCGTTGGGAACTTCGGGCGCCGGCATTCCGATGTCGCTCAAATAACCCGTGCAGTAGCGCGCCGGAATGTTCAGGCAGCGGCAGAACGCAACGGCAAGATGCGTGTAGTCACGGCACACGCCGCTGCCCTCCTTGAATGCTTCCCATGCTGTCTTCGTCGCGCGGGCGTGCGCGTAACTGAATGCGATATGTTGATGGACGAAATCGCAGACGGCCTGGACACGTCCCCATCCCGTGGGCGATTGTCCAAACAGATCCCAGGCTTTTTGGGACAGCAGATCGGTTTCGCAATAGCGGCTGCCAAGCAGGAACAAGAGCGTTTCTTCCGGAAGCTCCTGCACGAGGGTCTGCCGCGCCTCGGCGGCGACGAGGTCGGGCTCGCCTGTGTCGTTGATTACCGCGTCCGTCGACAAACGGATCTCGCCTTTCGGCGCGACGATCCGGCTGCACCAGTTGCCGAAGGAATCGCGATACGCAGTCGTCCGGATCGACGGCCGGCTGATCAGGTGGTCGGGAAGGACAATGTCGGAGGCGCGCGAGGAATGAATGTGCAGCGTCAGCAGCATTGGTGTCGGCTGCGGGCAGTCATAGATCAATTCGTAGCCAAGCCGGAGTTGCATCATCAGCCTCGATCAGTCCCGGACCCGCGCACCCGTTCGCATCTGCCGGCGGCGTCCACCGGCAGGTTCAGGCGAGCCGCATCTGCGCCAGAGAAGCAATGCCACTGCCGCCGCTCGTATCCGGATTGATGCTCAGCTCGAGCACCGTCACGGCGGCGAGATCGACATGATGGTCCTCGGTCTCGTGGGTCGCGCCTTGTGGACTGAAGTTCCACTGCTGCCGCACGATTTCCCGAAACGACTGCCCGCCATCCGGGGACCAACGCAAGACGTACTCCTGCGTGCGCTCAGCACCGGTCTCCACAAAACTCAGCCATATCCGCCGCAGCCGTTGGGGACGGTCGAAGACAAGCCGGATTGTCTGCTGTCCCGGTCCTGCCGCACGCCAGCCTGATGTGCCATTTGGCGACAAGGCAGCCTCGATCGGATGAGCGACGTCTTCCGAGCTGACCTGCACCTCCGCCGCCGCGTCCAGTGACAGCCAGTCGAGGTTGGGAGTACCGGCTTGCTGCTGCACTTCAGGAATGATTCGCTTGCGCATCGTTTCTCCTGATGATCGATGAGCCGAAAAGCGCACGGCTGCCCAGCGACTGTAGCGCTCGACGATGACCCCTGAGCGGCCTGCCGCCCGCGCGTATGGTGACCCTGATGCCGACAGCATAGGCTTCCTGGCACGGCGCACACGTAGCTCACCGAACGGCGAAGGCGCGCTGAAGCATGGCTGTAGGGAAGCCGCCACGACGCAGAGGTTGATCGTTGCTGATTGCACGCAGCGTCGGATTCGGCGCGTTTTCCTGGCGGTCCATATTGACTTCGGCTCACGGCAACGTCGCCGTGTCCCGCACGGAACTTCGCAAGGCGCCCTGCAACGCGTTCGCATCCAGCGCGCATGCGATCAGTACCGGCGGTCGTGACCAGCGCTGCCCGGCAAGCCAGTCGCGCGGCACCTCGGCCGCCAGCCGCGGCGAGGTGATGTCGCCGATGCCGATCAACCGTGCGACCGGGTCGACCGGCGGACCGATCGCGGTCATTTCGACGCTTGCGGAAACTGGAATCTGACCCAGATCTTCAGTAATCGCGGCCGCGGGCGATGACGACGGTGGCCAAGCGCACAACGAAGTAGGCACACCAGTCGCGCGCGCGCGCTAACCAGCCACGGCGAGCATAGCTGTCCTGGTCGATGCGGCGCGATTGCTGCTCGATGGCGTGCATCAGCGAAGCGGCAAGCTCAGCGGCAAACCGGAAATCGTGCACGACGACGTTGGCTTCACGCGCCAGCAGCAGCGAATACGGGTCGATGTTCGACGAGCCGACCGTCGCCCAGCTTTCATCGACCACCGCGACCTTGGCGTGCAGGTAGCTGGCTACATATTCATGGACCTCCACGCCGCCGGCGAGCAACTGGCCATAAAGCGCGCGCTGCGCGTGATATTGCAGCGCGTATTCGACCTGGCCCTGTAGCAGCAGTCGCACGCGTACGCCGCGTGCAGCCATCGCCAGCAGCGCGGCGCGAAAACGTCGGCCTGGGAGAAAGTAGGCGTTGGCGATCAACACCTCACGGCGCGCGGACTCAAAACCCTGCAGGTAGGCACGTTCGATCGCGTGCCGGTTGCGCAGGTTGTCGCGCAACAGCAGCGATGCGGCCACACCGCCGGAAACGGCGTGCGGACGCGGCATTCGCGCCATTGTCGGCAGTGGCCCGGCGCTACCGCGCAGCTTGACGAAAGCCAGCGTCCACCACAGCCGCCGCGCGGCCAACGTGATTGCGGCAACGATCGGCCCCTCGCAGGCGACTGCAAAATCGAAGCGCGGACCAAAGCGGCCGCGTACATGCGCGGGCACGTTGTGGTCGTCGATGATGTTGATGCCACCGATGAACGCAAGTTGTTCGTCGAACACGGCGATCTTGCGGTGCAGCCGTCGCAGCAGCTTGCGCTCGAGCCGCCACCAGCGCTCGGGCCGGTAGATCTTCACCTGCGCGCCGTGCACGCCGAGCTCGCTCTGCAGGCGACGCGCATAGTCACCGCCGCCGTAGCCGTCGATCAGCAGCCGAACTTCGACGCCGCGAATCGCCGCCGCCGCCAGCGCATCGGCAATTCGATGGCCGATATTGTCGTCGGCAAAGATGTAGGTCTCGACTTCAATCACGCGCCGCGCGGCGTCGATAGCCGCGAGCAGCTGCGGGAAATACTGCTCGCCATTGACCAGCAGTCGGATGCGGTTCCCACCGTAGACGACGGTCGGCGCAACGAGCTGCAGAGCCCTGCCGATCGCGCGCGCTGCTGGCCGCGGTTTCACCAGTGTCCGCTCGACCGCCCGAAGGGCGCTGACGCCTTTGCGGCCACGCTCGCTGGCGTCCAACCGCTCACTGGCTCACGGCAAGCCGCAGGGGCATGACGCGCGTCCAGCTCGCGGCGCCGGCGCGGGTGACCGCGAACACGCAGAGCGTAGACGCCTGTCACTTGAGTTCGAGATCGGCGATCAGCGGCGCATGGTCAGAGCGGCGCGCCCACGTCAGCCCCTTGGGCACTTCGACGCGCTTGACGGAGAAACCACGCACGTAGATGCGGTCGAGCGTGAACCAGGGTGCAAAACTTGGAAATGTGCGCGACACCGCCTGCGCGGTCTCGCGGCCACCGCGCCACGGCAGCACCCGATCGAGAACCGAGCGGCTGCCCATCGGTGGCGCATCGGCGATGCTGACCTCGTTGATCGTCAGCCGGCCACGCAGCAGTTCGTCGACCCGGCGCTGCCAGTCGTTGAAGTCGCCAGCGATGATCAGTGGCGCATTGTGCGGAATCTCCTGCTCGACAAAATCGGCAAGCAGCGCCGCCTGGCGCAGGCGACTGCGTTTGATCAGACCGAAGTGCACGCAGATCAGATGCACGTCACGCGAACGCCGCTTGCCTGGCGGCAAAAACCTCGACACCGCGTGCAGCATGCCGCGTTTTTCGAGCGCGTGATCGGAGATGTCATGGTTCGTGTAGCGGCCAATCGCGTGCCGCGACAGGATCGCGTTGCCGTGATGGCCGTGCGGATAAACCGCATTCATGCCGTAGGCGAGGAAGTCGTAGCCGCCGGTGGCCAGGAAGTCGAGCTGGCGCGCGGCTGGATAGTTGATGTGGTGGCGCAGCGTTTCGTTGCGGTCCTGCACTTCCTGCAGGAACACGATGTCGGCATCGATCGCGTTCAATGCCAGCTTGACGTCATGGATGCGCGGCACGCGGCGAATGCCGGTGACGCCCTTGTGGATGTTGTAGGTGGCGACGCGAAGCTTCATTTTCTTGCAGTAACTGCGCCTGCAGCGCGCAGTTCGAAATACAGGTCCAGCAATGCCGGATCGTCGAAGTGACGGCGGCCGACGAACGCGGTGGCATGCCGGCCCCACTGGCGCATCTGGCCGGCGCTGGCGATTCCCATCGGCCAGAACAGGAACCGCTCGGCGCGCTCGGTCCCGGCGATGAATCCGGCCGCATCGTACGCGCTGCGCGTGCCGCCCGCGGGCCGGGCCAGGGCGCGGAGCGCCTGCGCGTCATGCAGCGCATAAGCGATCCCGGTCGCCGCCGCGCCTCGCAAAGTGGTCACCCGCTGCAGATAGTGCGTGCGCGAAGCAATGCGAAGTTCAATGCGTTCGCCTTCGCCCAGGGTCGGCGCGATCTGCGGCGCGAACAGGCCTTCATCGAGCGTGGCCGGCTGCGGCCGTGCGAACACGGCTTCGGTCGGAAAGAACAGGTGATAACACCCGCAGGGGTGAATCGCGTCGTAAACCAGCGCCGCGCCGGCCTCGTCGAGCGTCACACGCCAGATCAGTCCGTCCAGATCCCCGGCCAGGATGTCCAGCGCATGCTCCGGTGGGCGGGCCGGAAACCAGAACGTGTAGACGAGTTGCAGCCGGATGCGACCGCCGAAATAGGCATGGGCGGTGCCCACGTAAGCGACGGGTTCATTGACATCGACCGCGATCCTCGCGCCGGCATCGCTGCTGTCCCAGCGCAAGGCGCCGATGCGATCGGCGTCGCTGGCGGTGTCCACCACCAGAACCGGCGCGTGCTGCGCGATCCACCGTGCGAGTTCGGACTTCGACGGTGCAGGCAGGCTGAAAACGACAGAGCGCGGCACCGCCAAGCGCGGCGGTGCACCGCCCGGTCCGTAGTGCAGCAACCGGCCCGTCGGCGCCAACTGCGCCAGCGGGGTGGCAAACACCTCGCGTGTCGATTGTTGCCAGTAATGGATGCCCGCTGCGAAGGCCAGCCGGGTCAGCGGATACAAGCCAAACGCACGCATCGCGGTGCTGTAGTCGTCGGCGACAACCGCCGCGGCGCGCAAGCGTTCAATCTCGGCCTGATCGGCCACCGCCAGCACGTAGCGACAGGCGTCGATCGCCGTGGCCAGCGACGATTCGCCAGCGTTGGCAAGTTCCGCTGCCCGCGCCTGCCGGTCAGCCAGCGCCATCAGTTCGCTCCAGGCGGCAAATCCGGCGCCGCGCAATCGGACCGCGGCCGGTTCCAGGCTGGCGGTGAAGCGGTCGACCCGCAGGTACGGAAAGCCGGGTACGCGCGGCGCCTGTGCATCGCGCACGCCGGCCGCATCGACGCGCCGGTCGACCGCCTGCAGCAGGCGCGCACAATCGCCGGCGCCGCCGGCTTCCTGCAGGTGGGTTGCTATCGGCGCGCGGGCGTAGGGATCAACGCTTGCGCAGCCGGCAAGCAGCACGACACTGACAAGTAGCGCTGCGCGTCGGCTCATGAGGTCGAGCCCCGAAGCGACGGCTGTGCCGCCTGCCGGCGTTCGATCTCCTTCAACATCGCTTCGAACTGCCCGCGCAGCGCGGCGCGCACCAGGGGCCGGCCGAACAGCACACCGATCAATGTCGGCACGGCCTCAGTAAGTTCGAACCGGGCATCGTAGTCGACGCGCACGCCAGAGCGGCCGGCCATCGGAATCACGGTCAGTGCATAGCGACCGGCGAAGCCGCGCAGTGTCGCCGGCTGGCCATCGATCAGGCCCGGGTCGGACTGCGCCGAAACGCTGCCGTACGGCTCATGCCGCACCGCCAGCCGCATCCACACCGGCCACTCGAAAAACAGCAGCCGCAGTCCGCCATGGAAGACGACCGTCAATCGGTTGCCGTCGCGCGCCAACACACGAACGCGGTGGATATCAGGCACGAACTGCGGCAAGCGTTCGTAATCGGTGAGCGTGCCCCATACGACCGGCACGTCGGCCGCAATATCGGCGGAGGCGCGGACCGAATAGGTCTCGCCTTCACGTTGAACTTCGATGTGCGGTGCGCTCACGGCGGCCATCCCCGCCGCACCCGCGAACAGCATCAGCGACGCGGCAAACACGCGCATCCAACGCGCGCTCGCCGGCAGCGCCGCCGCGCTGCGCTCGTTACGAGCGCCCGCCGACCGCAGCCCGAGCCCGCGTCTGCGACCCGTTATCCACTCGTCCTGCCCCAGCAACTGCATACGGCACATTATCCGTACTCCACGCCGCGTGACATCGGCCACGGCACCGTGGACCAGCGCCGTCGCATCTATTACGCCGGCGCCGAAAGCGCGTTGCCGCGGCGCCGTCTCATCGACGATCACCTCGGCATCGGACCAGCGGCCTTTTGGCCTGACGTCTTCCAGAACAACGCGACGACTGCTGTTCGCTAACGCCGCCTCGCCGACATGCACCTCAGCCAGCCGCGCCGCGCTGCCAACCTGCAAGGACGCGGATCGACTGTGCATTGGTCCATGAGAAGCAGGCATCGGCGGCGTCGCGCCATGGCAGCCAGCGATAGCGGACGTGCTCGCGCGGCGACAGTCGCGGCGCGAACGGCTCGTCCACCTGCAAGCCAAAAACATGCTCCGTGTTATGCGTGACGTCCACGGCATAGCGGTGCCGCCATTGGGGATAGATTGCGTAGCGATGAACAAGTTGCAGATCGATGAACGCCGACGGCGGACGAAGCAGTCCGGTCTCCTCCGCGGTTTCGCGGGAACAGGTCTGCAACAGCGTCTCGGCCAGCGAAGCGCGGCTGCCAGTCACCGACTGCCAGAAACCGGGGAAATCCGCGCGTTCGAGCAGCATCGTCTCGAACGCCGGAGTGTGGATCACCACCAGCACCGATTCGGGCAGCTTGAACTTCATCGCGCTATTAGGAAGGAAGAGCAGACAGCGTCGACCGGCGTCGAGTCAGTCGCCCACATACGTCGTCAGCAGATCTTCGACGGCGCTCTCGCCTGCGTAGCGATACAGCCGTTCGAGGACGGCTGGCGGCAGGCGGTCATCGGTCCACTCGGCAGCGAGTATCCGCGGCAACGCCGAATCAAGCGTGCGAAAGCCGCTTTTTCGCACAATCGCACGATCGAGACGGTCCCAAAACGTCGCACCGGCGGAATGCAAGTCGCTGCGCAGTGCCGGCTCGCCGGACTGCACGCGCCGCTGCGCTTCGCGTAACGTGATCCCGGGCGCGCGCAGCGGATCGATGAAGCGCCGCTCGGCGGCGGTTACCGCATCGGCCGGCAGCTCGGTGCGCCGAAGCGCCTTGAGCGCGTAAAACTGGGCGAGACTCTCGCGGACCCACAGCGGCAACGCTGCCGGCGCCATCTGCAAGAACTGCTCGCGCAGCAGAATTGACAGAGCCAGTTCGGACTGCAGCACACGCCCGTCGCGCACCGCACACGACAGTAGCAGTGTGCGGAAGCCGGATACGCCGACCGGCTCGGCGTGATCGGCGTTGGCCAGCCAGATGACCGTGCCTCGCCATCTCGGCGACGGACGCGTTCGCATTATCTGCGTCAGGTAACGGATTGAACGCCGCTGCTGCTGCACGAGTTCGCGCAGGTCGACCTCTTGGGCGGCAATATGGACGGTTTCGACGCTGCCTTCGCGCATCGTCAGACGAGGCAGCTCGCCGATGACATACAGCCCCGGCGCAGCATCGCGGCCGGGCACCATCTTCTGCAACGGCCGGGCACCCGGCGCACTGCCATGCACCGACGCGACGCCGGCAAACTCGATCTCGCCGGCATGAAGCTCCTCGCCGACCGGTCGCAGCAGCGCCGTAGGCTCGCTGAACAGCCAGAAGCGCAGGCGCGGATCGAAGACGTTCTTCAACGCGCGCGGATCGGCGCTATCTCCACTGGCCTCGTCAAACATCACCGTCCATGCAAGGCGCACGCAGTTCCAGCCCTGCACACGCCAGGCACCCGCCGAATCGGGCGCCAGCGGCGCACCATCGCAGCGCGGATCTACGACCTGCGGCCTCAGGTGCTGCAACATGCCGCGCACCTGGACGCTGAAATCCTGCGCGCGACGCTCGGCGGGCAGCTCGACCTCCACCCGCGCGCTGAACGGCGACGCGGGATCGAGCTCGACGCGATACGGCCATGAATCCGCCCGCGCCGCGCTGCAGGCGGCGGCGAGCAGCGCCGCAGCGCGGATCACGCCGCCTTCGTTTCGGCCGTCGGCTGCGTGCCGCGCACGCGAATGTGCAGCTCGCGCAACTGGCGCTCGTCGACAGTCGATGGCGCCTGCGTCAGCAGGCACTGGCCGCGTTGCGTCTTCGGAAAGGCGATGACGTCGCGGATCGATTCGGCCCCGGCCATCATGGTGACGATGCGATCGAGCCCAAAGGCGATGCCGCCGTGCGGCGGCGCGCCGTACTGCAGCGCGTCCAGAAGAAAGCCGAACTTGGCGCGTGCCTCCTCGGGCCCGATCTTCAGGGCGCGGAACACCTTGCTCTGCACGTCTTCGCGGTGAATACGCACCGAGCCGCCACCAATCTCCCAGCCATTGAGCGCCATGTCATAAGCCTTGGCCAGGCATTTCGACGGATCGGTTTCCAGATAGTCGATGTGCGCATCCTTCGGGCTGGTGAATGGATGATGCGCCGCCACATAGCGGCCTTCGTCCTCGTCGTATTCGAACATCGGAAAATCGACTACCCATAGCGGCCGCCAGCCCGGCTCGGACAGGCCGTGCGCGCGGCCGAACTCGCTGTGGCCGATCTTGGTGCGCAGCGCGCCCATGCTGTCGGCGACGATCTTGGCGCGATCGGCGCCGAAGAAGATCACGTCGCCATCAGCCGCGCCAGTGCGCTTGAGGATCTCGGCCAGGGCCGCATCGTGCAGGTTCTTGACGATCGGACTCTGCAGACCGTCGCGGCCCTTGGCCTTTTCGTTGACCTTGATGTAGGCCAGGCCCTTGGCGCCATAGATCTTGACGAAGTCGGTCATCGCGTCGATTTCCGAGCGCGGCATACCGTGTTTCTCATGCGCGCCGCCTGGTACGCGCAGTGCCGCCACACGGCCGTCAGCCAGTTCGGTCGCGGCCTTGAAGACCTTGAACTCGACGTCCCGCATCACGTCGGTCAGTTCCGTGAGCTCGAGCTTCACGCGCAGGTCGGGCTTATCCGAGCCGTAGCGCGACATCGCCTCCGCATACGGCATCACCGGAAACGGGTCGGGCAACTGCACGTCCAGCACTTCCTTAAACACCGCGCGGATCATGTTTTCCATGATTAGGCGGATCTCCTGCTCGGCAAGGAAGCTGGTCTCGATATCGATCTGCGTGAACTCGGGCTGGCGGTCGGCGCGCAAGTCCTCGTCGCGGAAACATTTGACGATCTGGTAGTAGCGGTCGAAGCCGGCAACCATCAGCAGCTGCTTGAACAGCTGCGGCGACTGCGGCAGCGCATAGAAGTGTCCGGCGTGTACGCGCGAGGGCACCAGGTAGTCGCGCGCGCCCTCCGGCGTGCTGCGGGTCAGCATCGGCGTTTCGATGTCGATGAAGCCGGCCGCGTCCAGAAAGCGGCGCACCGCCATCGTCACCCGGTAGCGCAACTTCAGATTGTTCTGCATCGGCGCGCGACGCAGGTCGAGCACGCGGTGGGTCAGGCGCGTGGCCTCGGAAAGATCGTCGTCGTCGAGCTGGAACGGCACCGCGACCGAGGGATTCAGGATGTTCAGTTCTTCGCACAGCACCTCGATCTGTCCGGACACCAGGTTGGCATTGGCGGTGCCTGCCGGCCGCTCACGCACGCGGCCAACCACTTTGAGGCAGAACTCGTTGCGGATCTTTTCGGCAGTGGCGAAGACGCCGGCACGATCCGGATCGCAGACCACCTGCACCAGCCCCTCGCGGTCGCGCAAGTCGATGAAGATGACACCACCGTGGTCGCGCCGGCGGTGCACCCAGCCGAACAGCACGACGCTCTGGCCGATGAACTTCGTGTCCACCAGGCCGCAGTATTCGGTACGCATATGGCTCCAGTTGCTTTCGTGATGCGCAGCCGCTGACAGGCAACGCGCTGAATCGGTTTGAAGGGACCCGCTCGGGTGTCGATCGTCCGCTCGCCAATGACGGCGAGCGGACCGCGCTACCTGCCGAGCCGCGGTCGCTTTCGGCCGCGCCCGCCCGCCGATGCAGATAAACGCGAACCGAGAAAATCCGCGGATACACGACGATCGCGACAGGTCGGGCTCATGCGTCTGGCGGCAGGCAAGAAAATGGGAGTTTATCGGTCCAGCGCTTCGGCCGGGTCTTCGCTGGTCAGGGCTGCCGGCTTTGACGGCCGCCGGCGGCTCGCCTCGGATGGCGTGACCACGCCAAGGGAGACGTGGAACTTGAATGCCTCATCGACCGTTACGTCGAGGTCGCGCAGCTCGCGCGGGTCGGCCATGATGACGTAGCCAGAGGTTGGATTCGGCGCCGTCGGCACGTACACGGTCACTTTGTCTTCGCCCAGGCGCGGGGCCAGGCGATCGCCGGGCGTGCCGACGACAAAGCCCATCGTCCATTGACCCCGCTGTGGAAACTCGACCAGCACCACCTTGCGAAAGGCATTGCCCTTCTGCGAGAGCATGGTGTCCGAAACCTGCTTCACGCTCGAATAGATCGAGTTGACGATCGGAATGCGGCCGACCATTGCCTCCCACCAGCGCAGAAGCCGCTGGCCGAGGAAGTTCGCCGCCAGCAATCCGGTCATAAAGATGATCAGAACGGATACGACCAGTCCGAACCCGGGCAGGTGCATGCCGAAAGCGCTTTCCGGCCGCCACGCTTCGGGCAGCAGCAGCAGCGTACGGTCCATCGTCGTGATCACGAAGTCGATGATCCACAGCGTGATTGCCAGCGGCAGCCAGATCAGCAAACCGGTGATCAGGTACTTCTTCATCGTTCGGCGTCAGCTCCGGGCAGCACGGCGCGCCGCCGATCCGGAGACTGCAAAGTTGTCCGTCGCCACGACTGGCTGCCCTGCGCTTTCGACATCGCCATCACCATGGTCGGCCACGCCGGCGACGCCGGGTTGCACTCGGCAAAAGGAAGCGGCGGACAACGCCGGGCCATCGACGTGCCGCCGTCAACGCGAAACGTGGCGGCCTAGCTGCAGGAGGCGCAGCCGCCGCTGCCGCAGGCGGCTGGAGTTGCCGCCGCCGTCGCTGCCGCGGCTGCCGAATCCGCCGCAGGTTTCGCCTCGGCCACCCCGTCGGGCTTCTTGTCGGCTGGCTTGCCGTTGGGCTTCGCCGAACCGTTCTTGAAGTCGGTGGCATACCACCCGCTGCCCTTGAGCTGGAAACCGGCCGCCGTCAGCTGCTTGGCGAACGACGCCGTGCCGCAAGCAGGGCAGTCGGTCAACGGCGCGTCGGAGACCTTTTGCAGGACGTCCTTCTGGTGGCCGCAGGACGAGCACTTGTAGGCATAAATCGGCATGGCGACCTCGAAACGATCCGGTAACTGTCTGAATTGTATGTGGTAATGCGCACAGCGCGGAGGAGATATGGGGACGAGCGGTGTTTTTCCAACAGCCCCGGCAGTCACGGTCCGCACTGTCAGGGTCGGCCGGCCAGCGCTGCCCGACGCTTGGACATCGTCGGAGCGGTGCTGCAAACTGCCGCGCTCAGACGAGGAGGAGAAAAATGGCCAGGAAAAGCGGCCGCGCGCCCGTGCTGGATGCGCGTGCGCGAGCGCTGGACGCGGTCGAAAAGGCGCAGTTCGCCAAGATCAAGGTCGCGGTGAGCGACATCGACGGTGTGCTTCGCGGCAAGTACCTGCATAAGGACAAGTTCCTGTCGGCAATCGACGGCGGCTTCGGCTTCTGCGACGTCGTGTTCGGCTGGGACATGATGGATTCCTGCTACGACAATGCCAAGCTCACCGGCTGGCAGCACGGGTTCCCGGACGCGCTGGCGCAGCTCGATCTGTCGACGATGCGCACCGTGCCCTGGGACGGTGGCATCCCGTTCTTCCTCGGCGAGTTCGTGACCGCCGACGGCAAGCCGCACCCGATCTGTCCGCGCCAGACGTTGCGGCGGGTGCTCAAGCGCGCGGAAAAGCTCGGCCTGCAGCCGATGTGCGGGCTCGAGTTCGAGTGGTTCAACTTTCGCGAGACGCCGCAGAGCTGGGCGGCGAAGAAAGGCATCGAGCCAACGCCGCTTACGCCCGGAATGTTCGGCTACTCCTTGCTGCGCGCCAACGAGAACCGCGACTACTTCAACGCGCTGATGGACGAGCTCCTCGCCTTCGGCGTGCCGATCGAGGGGCTGCACACCGAGACCGGGCCGGGCGTGTACGAGGCGGCGATCCTGTTTTCCGAGGCGCTCGAAGCCGCCGATCGCGGCCTGCTGTTCAAAGCCGGCGCCAAGGAAATCGGCGCCCGCTTCGGCATCATGCCGAGCTTCATGGCCAAGTGGAGCCAGAACTACCCTGGCTGCAGCGGCCACCTGCACCAGTCGCTGTCCGATGGCAAGAACAACGTCTTCTACGACGAGCGCGGCCGACACAAGATGTCGAAGCTCTTCGAAAGCTTTCTCGCCGGGCAGATCGCGGTAGCGATGGAGTTTGCGCCAATGTTCTGGCCGACAGTCAACAGCTACAAGCGGCTGGTCGACGGCTTCTGGGCACCGGTGAAGCCGACCTGGGGCGTGGACAACCGCACGGCGAGTTTCCGCGTGATCCCGGGTTCGCCGAAGAGCACGCGACTGGAAACTCGCTGCCCCGGCGCCGACATCAATCCCTACCTGGCGGTGGCGGCGCTGCTCGCCGCCGGGCTGCACGGCATCGAGAAAAATCTGAAGCTCACCGCCAAGCCGATCACCGGCACCAACGTCGGCGCCGAGAACATCCCGCGCGCGCCACGCTCGCTCGCCGCCACCACCGAGATTTTCACGCGCAGCCAGGTTGCGCGCGACTGGCTCGGCGACGCCTTCGTCGAGCACTTCGCGGCCACGCGCGAATGGGAGTGGCGACAGTGGCAGGACGGCGTGACCGACTGGGAACTGAAGCGGTACTTCGAGATCATCTGAGCACCGCGCCGCGATCTTCCCAAAGGCTGCGGCGCGCTACCTGTCGGCAGGAGGCACGCACATACATGGCGAAGGTGGCGATCATTGGCTGCGGCGCAATGGGCTCGGTGTACGCTGCATTGATGGTCGATGCCGGGCATGAGGTCCACGCGGTCACGCTGTGGCCCGACCACGCGCAGGCGATGGCCACGCACGGCTTGCGCGTCGAAGGCGCCAGCGGCGACCGCACCGTTCGGTTGCATGCCAGCACCACGACCGACGGCATCGGCCACTGCGACTTGGTGATCATCGCCACCAAGGCCTTCGACGTCGAAGCGGCGGCGCATTCGTCGCTGCCGCTGCTGGCTGAACAGTCGGTCGTGCAGACGATCCAGAACGGTCTGGGCTCGGCCGAACGCGCGGCACCTATCGTCGGCAGCGATCGGCTCGCCGTCGGCGTGGTCGGCGGCTTCGGCGCCTCGCTGCGCGCGCCCGGCCACGTGCACCACAACGGCATGGAGATGGTGCGTTTCGGCAGTTTTGCCGGGCTGCCACGCGCTTCGCTTGAAGCCTCTGCGGCGATCTGGATGTCGGCCGGCTTCAAGGTGGCGCTCTTCGACGACGTGCCGCGCATGGTCTGGGAGAAGCTGATCATGAACGTGACGTTCTCGGCATCGTGTTGCCTGACCGGCCTGACGATCGGCGAAGTGATGAGCGACAAGAATGCGTGGCAGGTGGCGCGCGTCTGCGCGGAAGAAGCGATCGCGGTGGCCGCCGCGGCGAAGATCAAGCTCGAGGTTGGCGACCCGATTGAACACATTCGCGACCTGGGCGGACGGATTCCCGCGGCGAGGCCGTCGATGCTGCTCGATCACATGGCGCGACGCCGCTCGGAGATCGACGTGATCAACGGCGCGATCCCGCGCGAAGGTGCGAAGGTGAGCGTGGCCACACCAGTCAACGAAACGGTGGTCGCGCTGGTCAAGGCGCGCGAAGCTGGATTCAGCCTCTAGCGGATGCCCGCGCCCACTGCTCACATTGCCCTGTGCTGCCGATGATCGGTTCGAGTCCAGGTTCGTCGGGCCGTGCCGGGCGACGCGCAGCCGCCTGCCTTGTCCTTCTCTTCTTCACCACGTTGGCTGGCGCAGTGGTGCAGGCGAAGACGCTGCGCTTCGCCAGCGCCTTCGACCCGCAGTCGATGGATCCGCACGCACTCGCGCTGCTGTACCAGTCGCGCGTGGTGACGCAGATCTACGACTCGCTGGTCAACCGCGACCGCGAGTTCAGGCTCGAGCCGTCGCTGGCGACATCGTGGCAGATGGTCGACGCGCGCACCTGGCGTTTTGCGCTGCGGCCGAACGTCAAATTCCACGACGGCACGCCATTGACCGCCGACGACGTGGTGTTCTCGATCGAGCGGGCGCTGGCCAAGACCTCGCAGCGTGCCTTCCAGCTGCGCGGCGTGACCGGGGCGCGCAAGATCGACGCACTGACGGTGGACGTACTTTTGTCGGCGCCCGATGCGGTGCTGCCGGAGAAGCTGGTCTTCATCGGCATCATGAGCAAGGCCTGGGCCGAGAGACACAGCGTCACCCAGCCGCAGGACTTCAATGCCAAGCAGGAAACGCACGCGGTGCGCAACGCCAACGGCACCGGGCCGTTCATGCTCAAGCGCTACGAGCCCGATGCGCGGCTGCTGCTCGCCGCCAATTCGAACTGGTGGGGCCGCGGCACAAAGTTCGGCGGCGGCAACGTCAGCGAAGCCATCTACACCGTGATCCAGTCCGACGCCACGCGCATGGCGGCTCTGGCCACCGGCGAGGCGGAATTCGTCATCGACCCGCCGTTCCAGGACGTGGCGCGGCTCGCGCAGGATGCACGGCTGAAGTTCGCCTCGACCACCGACATCGGCACACAGTACCTCGGCTTCGACCAGGCGCGCAGCGAGCTCGAAACCAGCGACGTCAAGGGCCGCAATCCGTTCAAGGACGCGCGCGTGCGCCGCGCCGTGTACCAGGCGATCAATATCGACACGATCGTTGCCAAGGTACTACGCGGGCAGGCCACGCCGACCGGCTCGTTCATCTCGCACCGCGTCGACGGCTACCTGCCGGAACTCGACCGCCGGCTGCCGTACGACCCGGCCGCCGCGCGCGCCCTGCTGAAAGAGACGGGCTACGCCGACGGCTTTTCGGTGCAACTGGACTGCGTCAACGTCACCTTCCGCGCGGCCGTGTGCCAGGCAATCACCGCGATGCTGGCCCAGATCGGCATCCGCGCCTCGTTCCAGCCGGCGCCGAGCGCGCTGTTCTTCCCCAAGCTGACGCAGGCCACCACCAGCTTATTCGAGTTCGGCTGGATCCCGACCACCGACCCGTGGAGCATGCTCAACTCGATCGTGCGCAGCTATGACGGCGCGGGCGCCGGCGCGTTCAACGGTGGCCGCTATTCGAACCCGAAGCTCGATGCGCTGATCGATGCCATCCGCGTCGAACCCGACCTCACTCATCGCCGGCAGCTGGTCGGCGACGCACTGCGGCTGATGGGCGAGGACCTGCCGCTGGTCCCGCTGTACCGGCGCAAGATCAACTGGGTGATGCGGCCGAACATCCACGTCACCCCATGGCCGAACGACATCCTCGAGTTGCGCTGGGTGCGGATCGACTGAACGCGGGCGCGCCGAGGCGCATGCCGTCGAGTATCGTAGGCGCCGTCTTTCGCGACCGGGCGCCTTCGTCGGCGTAACAGCCCACACGAGGTGGGCGCTTGGCTGCGGAAAGCGCTCACGTTTTCGGTCCCAATCACGCGGTTGACGGCATATGTCCATTGCCCGGTACTCCTTTCCCACCACCATCCACTTCGGCACCGGCAGCCGCAAGCTCGTCGGCGAGCACCTGCGCGAGCAGGGCATCGGCCGGCCGCTGATCGTCACCGACCGCGCGCTGGCGCAACTGCCAGTGCTGGCCGAATTCCAATCGCAGCTGGGCGGCGGGCTGGATGTCGCCGTGTTCGCCGGCGTCTTTGGCAACCCGACGGCCTCCCAGGTGATGCAGGGCGCGGCCGCCTACAAAGCGCATCGCGCCGACTGCGTGATCGGCTTCGGGGGCGGCGCGGCGCTCGATGTGGCCAAAGTGGTGGCGCTGATGGCCGCGCACGACGGCCACGTGCTCGAGTATGTCTGGGATCACCCGCAGGTGAAACCGATCGTCAACGAGCTGCCCTATTTCGTCGCGCTGCCGACCACCAGCGGCACGGGTTCGGAGGTCGGACGCTCGAGCGTGGTCAGCGAGGACGACACGCACCTGAAGCGGATCGTCTTTTCGCCGAAGCTGTTGGCGAAAGCGGTGTTCGCCGACCCGGAGCTGACACTGGCCTTGCCGGCGAACGTCACTGCCGCCACCGGTATGGATGCGCTGACCCACAACGTCGAGAGCTACCTGTCACCCGCCTATCACCCGCTGTGCGACGGCATCGCGCTCGAAGGCACGCGCATCGCCGCCCACGCGCTGGCCACGGCCGTGCGTGAGCCCGGCAATCTGCAGGCACGCTCGGACATGATGATGGCCTCGATGATGGGCGCCATCGCCTTCCAGAAGGATCTCGGCGCCGTGCATTCCTGCGCGCATGCGCTGGGCGCAGTGTGCGACTTGCACCACGGGCTGGCCAACGCACTGATGATCGAACCGGTGCTGCGCTTCAACCTCAGGACGGAGCCGGCGAAGTTCGCCGAGCTGGCGCACGCGGTCGGGGTGTCCGGTGCCTCGGCCTTCCTGCCGTGGCTGGCCAGGCTGAAGCATCAGATCGGCATCGCGCCGTCGCTGGCTGCGGTCGGCGTCACGCGCGAGCAGATCCCGGCGCTGGTCGCGGTGGCCGAGAAGGACATCTGCCACCAGACCAACCCGCGCCCCTGCACGCGCGAGGATTTCGTGCGCTTCTTCGAGCAGGCGATGTGAGATGACCGCCCGGCTGAAGATCGGTATTTCGGCCTGCTTCTTCCACGCCGATCCGAACCGGCCGATCTTCACCGGCAAGACGCTGCAGTACGTCGAGCAGTCGATCGCGCATTGGGTGCAATCGCGCGGCAACCTGGCGCTGGTGGTCCCGTCGCCCGACGGCGAGACGCGCCGCGGCGACGTGACGCTCGATCACTACGCCGAGATGCTCGATGGCCTGGTGCTCGAAGGCGGCTCGGACATGTGGCCCGGCAGCTACGGCGAAGAGCCGCTGCGCCCGGAATGGTCCGGCGACCGCATCCGCGACGACTACGAAATCGCGTTGGCGCGCGCCTTCATCGCCCGCGGCAAACCGGTGCTGGGCATCTGCCGCGGCTTGCAGGTGCTCAACGTCGCCTATGGCGGCACACTGTTCCAGGACCTGGCCCTGCAGCAGCCCGGCCCGCTGTTTCATCGCAGTGCGCAGCTTTATGACCGCAACCATCACACGGTCGCGTTCGAACCCGGCACACGGCTGGCGCGCATTTATGACGGCGAGGTCGAGGCGACCGTGAACAGCGTCCATCATCAGGCGATCAAGGACCTTGCACCCGGATTCGTCGTCGAGGCACGCGCGCCCGACGGCGTGATCGAGGCATTCCGCCATCACGGCAGCGTTTATATCGCCGGGGTACAGTGGCACCCGGAATTCCACCTCGGTGAACATGCCAGGCTGCTCGACGGGACGCCGCTGCTCGCCGATTTCATGGCTGCCTGCCGCGCGGCGGGCTGAGTCATCACTGCGGGAGATCCCGATGAGCGATCAGTTCCAGACGCTGCTGTACGGCAAGAACGGGCGCAATCCACGCATCGCCCGTATCACGCTGAACCGCCCGCAGCGCCTGAATGCAATCAGCCCGGAGATGCCGGGCGAAATCCGCCGCGCAGTGCAGCTGGCCAACGACGATGATGAAGTGCACGTGATCGTCGTGCAGGGCGCGGGCCGCGCCTTCTGCGCCGGCTACGACATGAAGGATTCGGCCGAACAGCCGGACGCCCACGCCTGGCTGCAGAATGAGACGCCTTGGGATCCGATGCTCGACTACAAGTGGATGAAGGGCGCAACCGACGACATCATGAGTCTGTGGCGCAGCTACAAGCCGACGATTTGTCGCGTGCAACAGTACGCAGTCGCCGGTGGCTCCGACATTGCATTGAGCTGCGACCTGCTGGTGATGGAAACGACGGCGCGCATCGGCTACATGCCGACCCGCGTCTGGGGCTGCCCGAGTACCGCGATGTGGCTGTATCGCGTCGGCATGCAGCACGCCAAGCGGCTGCTGTTCACCGGCGACACGATCGACGGTGCCACGGCGAAGCAGTGGGGACTGGCGATCGACGCGGTCCCGGCAGAAGAGCTCGACGCCGCGGTCGACGCGCTGGCCGAGCGAATCGCCGGCGTTCCGCGCGGCCAGCTGATGATGCAGAAGCTGATGATCAACCAGGCCTACGAGAACATGGGCCTGGCCAGCACACAGATGATCGCCACCGTCTTCGACGGCATCACGCGGCACAACCCGGAGGGGATGTGGTTCCGGGCCCATGCCGAGAAACATGGATTCCACTCGGCGGTCGAATGGCGCGACTCAGGACGACCGATCCCGGAGAGCGAGCAAGCGCGGCAGCTGGCCCGTCAGCTGCGCGCTGAAGACGAGCCGGCCTGATCGGAGCCCATCGACACATGCTCACTGTCACCAACCCCGCCAACGGCCGCACGATCGCCGAACTAACCACTGACAGCATCGAAACCATCAGCGCCGGCTACCAGCGTGCCCGCGAAAGGCAGCCCGCCTGGGCTGCGAAGCGCGTTGCCGACCGGCTCGCCTGTCTGCGCCGATTCCGCGAGGCCATTGTGCGCGAGACCGACAGACTGGCGGCAGTCCTGACCGCCGAAGTCGGCAAGCCGATCCGGCAGTCGCGCAACGAACTTGCCGGCCTGCTCGGCCGCATCGATTTCTTCCTAGATGGGAGCGAGCCAACGCTGGCGCCGCGTGAGGTGTTCAACGAGGCCGGCATGGGCGAGCGCATCACGTTCGAGCCCCTCGGTGTGGTGGCCAACATCTCAGCCTGGAACTACCCGTACTTCGTCGGCGCCAACGTGTTCGTTCCGGCGCTCGCCAGCGGTAATGCGGTGCTGTACAAGCCGTCAGAATTCGCCACGCTGACCGGGCTGGAGATCGGCAAGCTGCTGCACGCCGCCGGCGTGCCGCAGGACGTGTTCCAGGTGATCGTCGGTGGCGGTGCAGCCGGCGCTGCGCTGCTGGCACAGCCGCTCGACGGCGTGTTCTTCACTGGTTCTTATGCGACAGGCAGCAAGATCGCGCAGGCGGTCGGCCCGCGCCTGATCAAGGTTCAGCTCGAGCTCGGCGGCAAAGACCCGACCTTGGTCTGCGACGACGTCGACGTCGCAGCCGCGGCAGCGTCGCTGGCCGACGGCGCGATGTACAACACCGGGCAGAGCTGCTGCTCGGTCGAGCGAATCTATGTGCACGAGAAAGTGCACGACGCCTTCGTTGATGCCTTCGTGAGCGAGGTCAAGGGCTTCGCAGTCGGCGAGCCGAACGACGAGGCAACCTACATCGGGCCGTTAACGCGCGCGCCGCAGCTGGACGTGCTGGCGGCGCAGGTTGCCGATGCGCTCGCCAAGGGCGCACAGCTGCGGACGGGCGGCAGACGCATCGAGGGCCCGGGCAACTGGTTCGAACCGACTGTTTTCAGCCACGTCGATCACACGATGGGCCTGATGCGCGAGGAAAGCTTCGGTCCGATCATCGGCATCCAGAAAGTGGGCAGCGACGACCAGGCGGTGCAGCTGATGAACGACACCGACTACGGATTGACCGCGGGCGTCTACACCAAGGACCGCGCGCGCGCCGAGCGCATCCTCAGGCAGGTGCACGCCGGTAGCGTCTACTGGAATTGCTGCGATCGCGTCAGCCCCCGCCTGCCGTGGAGCGGCGTGAAGCACTCCGGCATCGGCCTGACGCTTTCGACCTACGGTATCGAGACGTTCACCCGCCCCAAAGCCTGGCACCTGCGCAGCCCCTGAAATCGGGGTCAGACTCCAGTTTCTCGAAGCTCGGCGCTCAGCGCAACACGCCGGCGATCCACTGTTCGAACTGCGCTGCCGGCAACGCGCCGCTCAGCCGACCGATCACCTCGCTGGCGCGAAACGCCGCCAATGTCGGAATGCTGCGAATCGAAAGCTGCTGGCTCAGCTGCGGGTTGGCATCGGTGTCCACCTTGGCAAACAGCCATTCGGGGTGACGCGCGGCAGCCTGCGCGAAGACGGGTGCGAAGCCGCGACAAGGCGCGCACCAAGCGGCCCAGAAATCGACCACGAGGGGCCGCCGGCTTGCGGCAACGACCTCGGTGAAGTTCTCCTGCGCCAGCGCGATCGGCGCGCCAGCGAGCAGCGGTTTGCCGCAACTGCCGCAGCTCGGCTCGTCGTTGAAGCGCTCGCGTACAACACGATTCCTGGACTGGCAATGCGGGCAGGCGATGATCATGGCCGTCCTCAATCACTCGAACCGCCTGCAAATGCGTCCGGATCAGGCCAGTTCAATGCGAGACTTGTCCTCGCGCCGATGCACTTTCTGACCCCAATGAATCGCCGTCGACCCTCTCGCTCCGCGCCTTCGCCCGCCCAAACGGTCCCCGGCACGCCGCGTAAGGCGGAGGCTCAGGCCGGCAACGAGCCTACGCCGCGGCTGTCGAAGCGAATGAGCGAGCTCGGATTGGCCTCGCGACGTGAAGCCGATGAATGGATCGCCGCTGGGTGGGTACGCGTCGATGGGACGGTGGTCGACACGCTCGGCGCGCGCGTGCGGCCGGAACAGCGAATCGAGATCGACCCGCGCGCACGCCACGAACAGGCCGGCCGGGTGACCGTGCTGCTGCACAAGCCGGTCGGCTATGTCAGCGGCCAGGCTGAGGACGGTTATCAGCCGGCGATCGCGCTGGTCACCGCTGAGAATCGATGGCGCGCAGACCGCACGTCGATCGAATTCTCGGGCGCGCACTGGCGCGGGCTCGCTCCAGCCGGACGGCTCGATATCGATTCGACCGGCCTGCTGGTGCTGACCCAGGACGGACGCATCGCGCGGCAGCTGATCGGCGCTGATTCGCCGATCGAAAAGGAATACCTCGTGCGTGTCACCTGGCCCGAAAACCTTGGCGCCGATCCATTGAGCAAGATCTTTCCGCGCGAGCGGGTGCAACTGCTGCGTCACGGACTGGCGCTGGACGGCGCAAGACTCAGACCGGCCAAGGTGTCCTGGCAAAACGAGG
The DNA here is from genome assembly GCA_041611275.1 of Burkholderiaceae bacterium. Classification (GTDB taxonomy): domain Bacteria; phylum Pseudomonadota; class Gammaproteobacteria; order Burkholderiales; family Burkholderiaceae_F; genus JADJWR01. Next base: position 1,654 of record JBFINI010000006.1, on the reverse strand, counting down.
ATCAGCTTCGCTTCGTGCTGCGTGAAGGCAAGAAGCGGCAGATTCGCCGCATGTGCGAACTGGTCGGGCTGAAAGTCGTCGGCCTGAAACGCGTGCGTATTGGCAGCGTGGTGCTCGGCGATCTGCCGCCCGGCCAGTGGCGCTACTTGCGCCGCGACGAATCGTTTGGTTGAGAAATAGAAAAGGGCCGCAGCGAGCGCGACCCTCGTAGCAAGCGACGTCCGCGCCCGGGGACTCAGTCTTCGTCTTCCCTGCGCTTGAAGGCGGCGGCCAGTTGACTCTGCACTGGCGGCGGGACCGGCTGATAGTCGGCCAGCTCCATCGAGAAACTGCCGCTGCCCTGGGTGATCGCCTTCAGTCGCCCCGCGTAGCCGTCGAGTTCGGCCAAGGGCACGACGCCCTGCACTTGCATCATGCCACCGGCGAGGTTACCAGTACCGGTGACTTGGCCGCGTCGCGTCGATAGATCGCCAGTGATATCGCCCATCGCCGAGTCCGGCGTGATGATCTCGATGTTGACGATCGGTTCGAGCACGGTCGGCCTCGCCTTGGGCAGCGCGTCGAGCATCGCCTTGCGGCCGGCGGAGACGAAGGCGATCTCCTTGCTGTCCACCGGATGGTGCTTGCCGTCGTAGACGGTGACGCGCACATCGTGGATCGGATAGCCGGCGACATAGCCGGTGGCCAGCACTTCGCGCACGCCCTTCTCGACCGCCGGGATCAGGTTGTAGGGAATCACGCCCCCTTTGACCTGGTCGACGAACTCGAAGCCGGCACCGCGCGGCAGCGGCTCGACGCGCAGGAACACTTCGCCGAACTGGCCGGCACCGCCGGTCTGTTTCTTGTGCCGGGCATGGCCTTCGGCAGAGCCGGCGATCGTCTCGCGGTACGGCACCCGCGGCGGCCGCGTGTCGACCTCGAGCTTGAACTGCGTGCTCATCCGCTCCAGCACACTGCGCAGGTGCAGTTCCGTCAGGCCGCGGATCACCGTCTCGTTGGTCACCGCATCGTGATCGATCAACAGCGTCGGATCCTCGGCGGCCATCTTGTTCAGAATCTCCGAGATGCGTCCTTCATCGCCACGACGTTTCGGATCGATCGCCAAGCCGAACATCGGCTTGGGGAAGTCGAGCGGTTTCATGTGAATGAAATCCTCGTCGTGCGAATCGTGCAGCAGGCAGTCGAACACGATGTCGTCAACCTTGGCTACTGCGCCGATGTCACCCGGCACAAGCTTCGGCACCTCCACCGTTTCCTTGCCCTGCAGCAAAAACAGGTGGCCGACCTTGAACGCCTTCTTGCCGTCGCCAACGAACAGCTGCGAATCCTTGGTGACTGTTCCCTGGTGCACACGGAAGATGCCGATCTTGCCGACGTAAGGATCGTTGACGACCTTGAACACGTGCGCCAGCACATGCTTGGACGGATCGGGCTCGGAACGAAAGCTCTGCGCCTTTTCTCCTTCCCCCTTGACGAACAGCGGTGGATTGCCCTCGGTCGGATTGGGCAAGTGACGAACCATCACGTCGAGCAGGTCCTGCACGCCGGCGCCGGTGCGGGCAGACGTAAAGCAGACGGGAATGATGTGCCCTTCGCGCAGCGCCTTTTCCAGCGGCGCGTGCAAGGTGGTCGGATCGACCGCGCCTTCCTCGAG